>JAUXJX010000439.1 GCA_030624545.1 Bacteroidota bacterium
ATTTGTCATGGCACTGCCTTCAACCGCTACAGAAGGCCTTTTGTCGCTCATCGATCGAATCAAGAAAATGAAACATCAGGATCCGACCAACATAGTCTGGAATGGCCATATCAGACTCCATTATGGCGCCGCCACCTATCACCCCACTCTCGAATCATTTCAATCTATGTTGAATCTGGCCTATCACTCGCTTGAATTGAACAAGGAAACAAAGTCCAGCAAACTAGTCGGAATCTTAGAGGAAGATCTTTCAGGTGAATTGGGATAGATATCTAGAACTTAAGCGGGAACAGCAGAAGTCTGATATTCGATTTTTGCCTGAGAATCAAAACGAGGCAAAGCAGGCGCTTGCCCTCGGAATCATCGATATCAGTCAGTATGTGGAATTCTCCCTTACCATGGAGCCGCTGTTGGACACCGTGCACGATCCCGATCCGAATATCCGGAAAGAGGCGATCAGAAGAATCGCTGAGCAAAGAAGCCCGCTCTCTATTCAGATGCTGCATAGTATGTTGCTGGATGATGACGAAGAGGTCCGCCTCTATTCCGCCTCGGAATTGGATCGGCTCGAAGGCGAAATGCAAAAACGAATTCATTTACTCCGCCGGTTTTTGGATGAAAACCCCGGCCATGAGCAAAGCCACTTTGAACTGGCGAAAAACTACATCGAATTTGCAAGGCTTCTGGTAACCAGCGGCAATCTCCGCTATTTCTTTTTGAAGAAAGGGATCGAACTGTTAAATCAGATTTTCGAAAAAAGAACTGATGACGCCAATCTCTATTTCTACCGGGGCTGGGCCTACCAGATGCAGGGCAATTTCCCAAATGCTCTGAAAAACTTGAAAGAGGCAATCCGGCTGGACAGCAATTTGGTGTTGGCATTCACCGTTATGGCTGAGATCTATTTCCAGTTGGGCAAATACCACCATGTCCAGAAGATCATGACGACTATGCCGGTCGATCGATATCAAGTTGAGGAATATTATGCGCATATGTTCTGGTACAGTTAGATTCACAAAATCTTGGTGGATTCTGTCGGCCGCTGCACTGGTGCTTTTTCCCAGTGTCGGCCAGGCTGATTCATCAGGCAGGGCTATTCCACGCAAGGTGTTGGCACTTTACAAGGGAAGTGAGGGGACAAGCGAAGAGCAGAACAAAATCTACTTTTGGGCACAGCTGCCTTTGAATAACCTCGGTCTAGTCGTTGAGTACGCCAATGCGGAAGAATCCCTGCCGGATCCGGAGCAGTTGCAGGAGTACCGCGGCGTGATTTCCTGGTTCAACACGATTGACATGAAAAACGCACACAGGTACCGGGCCTGGCTGCGCAAGATATTGCAGTCGGGCAAACGAGTTGTTGTGCTTGGCAACCTGGGCGCTTACATGGAGTACGAAAAAGGGGATACGGACTTCGATGAAAAAGAGGTGAAGGAAATTTTTGGCCTTCTTGGTTTGAAGACTAATCTGATGAGCTGGAAAAATCAAAGAGCCCGATTTGACAGGAAAGACTTGGGCTATTTTGACTACGAAGCACAACTGGATCCGAAATCCCTCAGACTGATTCATGATATCCGCTCAGACAGCCCGGAAAACAAGGTTTTGCTGTCCATGGTCGATGATGGAAAGGAAAGCCATCCTGCCGTTCTCACTTCTGTGGGGGGTTATATACAGGCCGGTGCTGTTTGCGACGAGGATACAACTACCCATCGTGCTCAATGGTATGTCAATCCGACGAAATTCTTTTCCGAGGCTTACGAGTGTGAAGACTTGCCCGTCGCGGATCTAAACACGACGGGCGGTTTTCGCACCGCATTTATTCACGTAGACGGAGACGGTTTTAGCACTATATCCAAAATTGACCGATGGCATTTGTGCGCCGACCTGGTCAAGAATCGTGTGCTCAAGAATTTCTCGTTTCCATTTTCAGTCTCGGTGATTGCCGGGGAGATCGACTCCGCCTATCTGGGTAATGTGGAAACCATCAAATCGGCGAGAGAGATTTTTCGACTTCGCAATGTGGAACCGGCAAGTCATGGCTTCGCTCACCCGCAGGACTGGAAGGAAGGGGAACTGTCCCTGGACATCGGAAAAGGATACTCATACGATCCAATGAAGGAGGCTGTTGGCTCAGTTAATTACATCCGCGACAAACTACTACCGGACGGAAAGAATGTCAATCTCATGTTCTGGACGGGAATGTGCAATCCGAATCAAGACGTAATAGACATGGTCGAGGAACGAGGATGGCTGCAAATGAATGGTGGTGCAGGCGCTCTGGACCTGGAACGGCCATCGATTAGCAATTTCCATCCTCCATACGGGCAGACAGGCAACCGGAAAAGAATAAATTCACGAATCAGCAATGAATTTGAGTTTACAAACGGATGGCTTGGCCCACTGGATGGTTATAAGGATGTCATCCATTCGCTCGAATTTACCGGCGGGCCAAATCCCGTCGTACCTGCCAACATCTATTTTCATTACTACATACTCGAATGGGAGGAGGGCTGGCAATCGTTGCGACAGGTTCTCAAATGGGCCGAACAACAGGATTGGACTTTTGTATATGCCTCGGACTATGCCGCTTCGGTGAAGGATTTTCTTGAAGCCAGGTTTATTCAGAGGAATCCAGATGAATATGAGGTTATTACTAACGGTGCGTTACGAACCGTCCGATTCCGTAATGAACAGAGGAATGTTGACGTCTCCCAATCAGTGAATGTTACAGGCTTCATCAGAAAACATGGAGATCTACTGGTCCACCTTGACTCGCATAAATCACATAGGATTGCACTTGGCGAAAATAAACCTGGTGTGCCCTATTTAAACCAAGCAAACCAGGTTGTCGATTCCCTCGAAGCTCATCCGGAGGCTACCAGGTTATTTGTGCACGGATATGGCAGGCTAAGTGCAACTCTAAGCGGTCTCAAACCCGACAGTTACTTTTCAATCGAGACCAGGCCATTGCTCCCCAGTGGAAACGAAGAGGCAATGCTGCAGGCGACCGCCTTTTCTACGGGGAGTCTCATTCCCTCCGAAAAACAATATGTGTACAGCCTTGATGACGGCACGCTGTCCATCGACTCCTTCATTACCGGGGCCAGCACCGTCATCATTACG
>JAUXJX010000502.1 GCA_030624545.1 Bacteroidota bacterium
GGAGCGCATGCTCCGCTAGGTGGAGGCCGGATGACGGAGGAAGGGAGGCCGAATGCTCATTTTGACCTACTCGGACAACTCAGTGGTGCGGGGATGATCGAGGTTCTTGGGCATTTTTTCAGCCGCGAAGGTACACGATAAGATTCAAACTGAATCAAGGAGTCAAAATGACAAGATATTTTGGGAAAATGGCTCGGTGCTGTGCTCTTGTTTTTTCTTTGTTGATCCTGGCGGCATTGGTAAACCTTGGCTGCAAAACTGCAGAAGAAGCTTCAGATTACGACTTTGAGTCCGGTCTCATCCTCATATCTCTCGATGGCTTTCGTTGGGATTACATGGAAAAGGCGGACACGCCCAACCTGGATCGCCTGGTCGCGAATGGCGTGAAGGCCGAAGGATTGACTCCGGTCTTTCCCTCGAAGACCTTTCCCAACCACTACTCCGTGGTCACGGGCCTGTATGCGGAAAATCATGGTATTGTGGCCAACAACATGTATGATCCTGTATTCGGTTCGTCTTTCAGCCTGGGCAACCAGGAGGCGATGCAGGATGGGCGCTGGTGGGGCGGCGAGCCGATCTGGGTTACCGTCGAAAAGCAGGGCAAAATCGCAGCTACTTATTTCTGGCCAGGCTCCGAAGCGGAGATCAGCGGCTATCGGCCAACCCACTACGTGCCTTACGACGGTAGCGTCCCGAACCGCGACCGCGTGAATCAGGTTTTGACCTGGCTGGATTTGCCCGAGGATGAGCGCCCGTCCTTTCTCACGCTTTATTTCAGCGACACGGACAGCAGAGGCCATCAATATGGGCCGGATTCGCCTGAAGTGGCCCAGGCCATCGCCCATGTGGACAGCATGCTCGGTCTTCTACTGGCCGGACTGAGTGAGCGAAACCTGGATGACAAGCTCAACATCATCGTCACGTCCGATCACGGTATGGCAAGAACCAGCCCGGAGCGGGTTGTCTTTCTAGACGATTATGTTAGTCTGGATGAGGTGCACGTGGTCGATTGGACGCCGGTTGTGATGATTCGTCCAAATGAAGGAGAAGAGGACAATGTTTACAACTCTCTTGCTGATAAACATCCGAATTTGAAAGTCTATCGCAAAAACGAAGTCCCTGATCGTCTTCATTTCAATGACCATTACCGAATCCCGGAGATCATTGGCATTGCAGATGAGGGCTGGTCGATCACCAGTCATTCCTATTTCGAACGGAGCGAACACAGGTTTAGTGGTGCAGCCCATGGCTACGACAATCGTCTCAAGTCCATGCTGGGGATCTTCATCGCCCACGGACCCGCTTTCAATAATGGGCTTGTGGTGGATGCCTTTGAAAATATACACATCTATAATCTGATGGCGAGCATTCTGGAATTGGAGCCCGCAACTAACGATGGAGATTTGGATGTGGTGAAGGGGATGTTGAGGTAGGACAGAAACCGACTGTCTTAAAGAAAGTCAGTTCTCTCTTGGCTCAATGCAGAAAAAATCTGCGGCAATAAAAGATAAATAGCTGTATATTATCGCAGTCCTGCACCAACCTTAACAAATCAAATGAAACCGGAAGGAGGTCCTTATGCCTGTCAAAAAACTAAAGGACTTTCTCGACAAGAATAACATAAAATACGTGACCATGAAGCACTCCACTGCCTATACGGCCCAGGAGATTGCGGCTTCCGCGCACATTCCGGGAAAGGAGCTGGCCAAAACCGTCATGGTAAGGGTCGACGGCAAAATGGCCATGGCCGTGTTGCCAGCTTCGTATAAAGTGGATTTTGACCAGCTCAAGAAGGCGGCCGGGGCGAATAGCGTTACCCTGGCAAGCGAACAGGAATTTAAGGATATGTTCCCGGAATGCGAGGTAGGCGGCATGCCACCCTTCGGCAACCTGTGGGGCATGGAGGTGTACGTGGCGAAGACCCTGGCCGAGGATGAGGAGATCGCCTTCAACGCCGGCTCGCATACGGAGCTGATCAGGTTAGCCTATGCGGACTTCGAGAGACTCGTCGAGCCAAAGGTCCTGAAGTATTCTTTCCAACAGGAGCCGTAGTATCTTCACACAAATCTGCGTATTCTGCGACGAGGCACAGATTCACTTTTGGATGACTCGTTTCTCTTTCCTGCGAAGGGAGTTGATGTCGTTCCCCCCTTCGCTAGGCAGGCAGTTCCATATTACGAACAGGTATGGATTGTGTCATTGCGAGGAGTCCTGAGCGGAGTCGAATGGCGACGTGGCAATCTGCCTGGGGTATAGATGGAGATCGCCACTCCCGGCAAGCCGGGATCGCGATGACACGATTAGACCTTTAGGAGAATAAGCAATAATCAACTTCAGCAGGCCACTTTTCGAAATGCAGTCCGTGATTAGTCTCCGCCTCCGAATGCAGGCCTGTTGATCTGCGGCTAAATTTGTTCACATAGTACAACAACCTCGTAAATAAGGTAATTGCCAATGAACCACAGCGAAGTTGTATCAATCTTCATTACTGAAACTGCCGGTGCGCCCATGCGTTTGGTTAGTGAAGTTAAGGCGGTTTCGGGAAAGGGGCTTGAGGGCGATCGCTATTTCGATGGAGACGGCACCTTTTCCGGGAAATCCGGCCCGGACCGTGAAGTCACGCTGATCGAGCTGGAGGCGGTGAAAGCGCTGGAGCGAGATTACCAGCTATTTGTCGATCCCGGAGATACACGACGCAATATCGTCACAAAGGGGATTGCATTGAATCATCTGGTCGGCAAAGAATTTAAGGTAGGCCAAGCCCTGCTGCGCGGGATTAAGTTATGCGAGCCTTGTGGACACATGGAAAAATTGAGCAAAGCCGGTGCAAAGCAAGGCTTGATTCA
>JAUXJX010000135.1 GCA_030624545.1 Bacteroidota bacterium
AACCGCAGAGCGCGCAGAGGGCACAGAGTTGTTTTTATGAGACTTAACCATAGTATTTCTTAGTTTTGCTTGCATTTCCTTCTACACTATTTGGCAAATCAATGCGTCTGTTTAACAGTTTGTTTTTATTTAATCTCTGCGTTCTCAGCGACCTCTGCGGTGAATAATTCAGGTTAATTATTCGTCAAAGAATGCACCAAGAAAATATGCGTCGATAATCCATGGCCCGTACGCCGCCAGCGCCCGGTCCGACAGTTCGTTTTTCGACTCTCTTATTCAAGACGGAACAGGCGTGGTTCATTCCTCATATCGCTTGATTTTAGTGTATGATTCGGATATATTGGAGCGTTCTGGAGGGGCGTCTGATTATTCTGTTGCTTCTAAACAAAAGCGATTTATAAATTCTAACGTCATGAATATGCGCCGTCTGGTTTCAGTTGCCCTGTTTGCTGCTGTGGTTGTGGCGCTGGGACTTCTTTTTCTAACCGTGCCTAACCTGGAGTTGGTCACTATGACCTGCTTTCTGGCTGGATATTTTTTGGGCCTACGAGACGGTGTTATTGCAGCCGCAGTGGGTGAGGGGCTTTATTCATTATTAAATCCTTTGGGTGTTGCCGCACCGCCCATGCTAGCCGCCCAGATCCTCAGCGTCTCGTTGGCCGCTTTGGCCGGGAGTCTTACCGCACGAAGGGCTGATGCCCTATTCCGTCTTCAGGGTTCGACAGCAGGTGGCCGAGATTTTTCTTCCGTACCGGAAAGCCAGGCTGAGAACCAATTTCTTACCACAAAATCCTGGTCTCGGCTGAGAATCGCCGGCTACTTTGCCCTGCTGGGATTATTACTCACAATAACTTTCGATGTATTAACTACCTTTAGCTTTACGATTTTTGTCGGCTCGACCCTTAAGGTCTTTATTACAAGTCTGATCTTCGGTTTGCCATTCTACCTCCTGCACATTGGCTCCAATACGTTAATCTTCGCCCTGGTTGTCCCCATTACCATATCCCGGCTAAACAACTTTTTCGAGCATACCCTGGGAAGCCGAGGATGATTCGGATATCGCGAATTATTCTATGCCTCTTGCTGTTTTTCCCAATCCTTCTACTATCTCCTTCTTATGCGCTGCAGGAAGAAGACCTAGCGCAGGAAGACTCCACCGAGTCTGCCATCGTTCCTAGTTTGGACAGTCTCCGGACGGTCTATTCGCTTAAGTTTGGGGAATTGGTTCTCTTGGAAGACCATGACCTGTCTACCTGGGTGCGGCAGCTTCCTCATGTTTGGATTTCCCGATCAGGTCAGGCCGGTCAGCCACAGCAGATGCAGTTCATAGGCCAGCCTGTGTGGATGAGTAATCTCCAATGGCGCGGGATGAGCATGACAGATCCTGTCTATGGTTTACTGAATCTCAATTTCATTCCGTTAGCTTCCCTGGAAACCATCCGGTCGACCTCTGAAAACGATGCGATCCTTGAAGTGCCAACACCCGCGGTCACGGCTTCGGAGCCTTTCTCCCAGGTATATTACCGGCAGGGCGAAAGCGGTCATAGCCAGGTCGACGTCCTTTTCCAGCGCAGACTGGGGAAGAGTGGGTCTCTCCAGGCTGGCGCCGCCTTCTTCGTTTTTGATGGCGATTATTCCAACAGCGACGTTGACAACAAAAAGTTTTGGGCCGACCTTCATCTGCCCATTTGGCGAGGGTATATGCTGACCTACCGGTTCCTCAGGAATCGCACCCAGTCAGGCTTTCCGGGCAATGTGTATGCCGACGCCTCGGTTCAGTTTAGTAATCTTCGCCGAAAAGTGAGAAGACAGGACCAATTATGGAGGCTCGATTTGCCCAGGTCACGGAATTGGGAAAAGTCGATCTTGTTGGAATATCATCAGGACCGGCGAGACTATGCAGATGAAGGCATTCTGATCAATACAAAAGACAAGATCCGATGGGGCAGCCTTTCGGGTCTTATTTCGCACAAATCGCAAAAGTCGAATTCCAGCCTTGGTGTGCATTTTTACGGTTCTTCGGGCTATGCCCTGGAATTCGAAGATTCCGCCTCGCAAATAAAAGCCGATTTTGATGAGTTCCCAATCGGCCTTACCTTCGCTACACAACGAAAATTCAATAACAACAATTTGGCTCTCCTCAATGTTAGCTACACCTATCATAATGGAGACTGGCAGTCGCGCTTTTTTCAAGCTGGCTGGCAAAGCAAACCTTTCCCAGGAGTAGACGTGGATGTCAGCCTTTATGAGAGATCTAACGTGCCGCCGCTTGGTTGGAGAAACGGGAGGATTCTTCCCTTCGAAAACCAACCCTGGCCCCTGGTTTACACACGTGTTGACACCACATTCATCACACCGGACCGACCCCGAAGGACCGTCCGGCTTGGTGGAGGTCGACTCAGGCTCGGCTGGGCAAGATCTGCTTCGCTTAAGATCTATTATGATTTCTTCTATCAGCATATTTGGGATCTGGTATTTCCGCAAACAGCAGCGGATGGGACAAGCCAATTCGGGTTGGCTTCCTCTTTTAATGCAGTCGGCCAATTCCTGGGATTTAGCGCAAAACCCGGCAAAAGAATTAGAATATTGGGCAAATATCAATTTGCCACTGTATCCAAGAATAAATCCCCGGAATTTACAGAGATACCCAAACACAGGGCATGGGCCCAATTACAGGCGGGTCAAAAGTTATTCAAGGGGAATCTGGACCTTCACTTATTCCTTACCGGAGAATATCTCGGTAAGTGGGGGAGTCTTGGTGTCGCCAGGGATTCTGTATTTGTTGAGAAGTTTCAGTTGGGGAGTGAGCTTTTGATACACGCCAAATTGGTTTTGCAAATTGGCGCCGCCACCATCTTTTTTCAGTGGCAGAATCTCACCGATCGGCGTTATGCCTTTCGCCGCTTTCAGGATCTTCCCGGCAGGCAATTCCAATATGGGGTGATTTGGTCTTTCCTTGATTGAACCATCTCTGTTAGTTTGATAAAACAGTTCATTCTTGCTTCGTGGGACTTCGATCAGGCAAATCTTGTTTCCCGTCGGCACAAATGAAAGATTTTTCTTCGAACAAATTAAGTTCCTTCTTTTTTATAAACTTTTCTCTTGACTTTCTCCACGTGGCCCACTATATTTTGAGCCGTTGATTCCCAAAAGACCTATATATAGTGACTCTTAAGTAGTAGTTTATTCATTCGTCTATAAGAATATTTCGCATTATTCATGTTTATGAAAAATGAATAACAGTATGATTTGTAGACGCGCGACCCCATGACGCAACGATTTTCAAGGAGGAATTAGTATGGCCAAAGCTTCGACAGTGAAGCCAAGGGAGCCGAAAAATAGATCGGGCCTGTCGATTGAGAGAATGTTTACTGACCCGGATGTGGAGCCTCTCGACGAAATAAAATACGAAAAGCGAAACTCCGTGATTATGGAGCCGGACGGGCGCGTCGTGTTTGAAATGGAAAATGTCGAGGTTCCGTCAGATTGGTCGCAGCTTGCAACCGATATTCTGGTGTCAAAGTACTTTCGCAAGGCCGGTGTCCCGAAAAATGGCCATGAAACTTCCGTACGGCAGGTCATCACGCGCGTCGCGGATACGATCGGCGAATTTGGAAAGGAACGGCAATACTTCGCTTCAGAGACAGATGCCAAGAACTTCCGTGACGAATTGGCTCATCTTCTAATTCATCAAAAAGGGGCATTCAATTCTCCGGTTTGGTTTAACGTAGGCCTCTCTCACAAATATGGTATTAAGGGGAGCGGTGGCAACTTTGCCTGGAACTTCGAAAAGGCGAAGACGGAGATGGTGGAAGATAGCTATCAACGGCCGCAAGGTTCCGCCTGCTACATTCAGTCGGTCGATGACGATTTGATGTCAATATTTGACTTGGCCAAGTCGGAGGCAAGGTTGTTCAAATATGGATCGGGAACGGGCACCAATTTTTCGCGGATCCGGGGAAAGCAAGAAAAACTTTCCGGTGGTGGGACGTCCTCAGGTCTGATGTCGTTCCTGGAGGTTCTGGATAAGGGTGCCGGGGCAACGAAGTCCGGGGGCACGACGCGCCGGGCAGCAAAAATGGTCTCTCTGGACATGGATCATCCGGAAATCGTGGATTTCATTACCTGGAAGATGAGAGAGGAAAAAAAGGTTGCTGCGCTAATTAAAGAAGGATACTCATCGGATTTCAACGGTGAGGCCTACAAAACCGTCTCCGGTCAAAATTCCAACAATTCCGTTCGTATTACCGACGAATTCATGGACGCTTATTTTAATCATGGCGAATGGCAGACAAGATTTCGCACAAACGACGAAATGTGCGAAACCTACCAGGCAAAAGAACTGATGCGGCTTATCGCAGATTCAGCCTGGCACTGTGCAGACCCGGGCGTTCAATACGACACGACCATTAACAAGTGGCTGACCTGTAAAAACAGCGGCCGGATCAATGGCTCCAATCCTTGTTCCGAATACATGTTTCTGGACGATACGGCCTGCAATTTGGCTTCTATAAACCTGATGAAGTTTCTGCGGGACGACGGCACTTTCGATCTCGATGCCTACCGTCATGCCATCAAGATCTTTATTATTGCCCAGGAGATTCTTGTGGATTTTTCGTCTTATCCCACTGAAAAGATTGCACATAACAGTCGCGATTTTCGGTCGCTGGGTCTGGGCTACGCGAATCTTGGTACTCTGTTGATGGTGATGGGATTGGCTTATGATTCACCGAAAGCACGGGCGTACGCGGCTGTCCTCACCGCCATTATGGGAGGACACGCCTATCGTGTTTCAGCGGAAATTGCGTCGCAAACCGGGCCATTCCCGGGTTTCGAGAAAAACCGCCAGCCCATGTTGGAAGTCATTCGGCTTCACGAATCCGCCCTGGATGATATTAACGGAGATTCTCTATCAGATTCACGGCTATTGGAAGCTGCCCATCAAGATTGGCATGAGGCCCTGCAGTTGGGTGAGAGGTACGGTTTTCGGAATTCCCAGGTAACCGTGCTGGCGCCAACGGGGACCATCGGATTGTTGATGGACTGCGATACGACCGGGGTTGAACCGGATTTCGGCCTGGTAAAATGGAAAAAACTTGCCGGCGGCGGATATTTCAAGATCATCAATCAGTCGATCCCAAGAGCTTTGCGGGCTCTGGGCTACATCCCCGAAGCCATAGAAGACATCATCAAATACGCCCTTGGCAGCGGCACGCTGCAGGGCGCTCCGTATCTTTCGATGGCCGAGCTAACCAAAAGGGGTTATCGAGATGACCAGATTCATGGTGCTGAAGAATATGTGAATACCTTCCAGGCCATTGATGATAATACGCCTCACATCAATCCGAAGGAACTGAAAAAACGGGGTCTTAGCGAAGATCAAATCCGAGAGATTCAAATCTTTGTGGGCGGCGCCCAAACGCTGGAAGGCGCTCCCCATCTCAAACTGGAACACTATCCTGTGTTCGATTGTGCCAACCGCTGTGGCATAGGACAGCGCTTTATCGAGTCTATGGGACACATCAAGATGATGGCGGCCGCGCAGCCGTTTTTGTCCGGCGCAATCTCGAAGACAATCAACCTTCCCGAAGAGTGTACTGTGGAGGACATTGAGAGCCTGTATGTGGAAGGCTGGCGGTTGGGTCTCAAGGCGGTCGCGCTGTACCGGGATGGCAGCAAAATGTCGCAGCCGCTTTCGAATCGGTCGGGTGATGGCGCTGCCGCGGAGGAGGAGAGTGGCGCAATCATTGAGCGTGGGGAAAAACGGAGTTTGCCGCAGCGAAGAAAAGGCGTAACCATCGGTGCAGATGTGGGTAGAAACAAGGTTTATCTTCGAACCGGTGAATACGAAGACGGCCGGTTGGGAGAAATATTTGTTGACATGTTCAAGGCCGGCGCCTCTTACCGCAGCTTATTGAACTGCTTCGCCGTGGCCGTGTCAATGGGATTGCAGTACGGCGTTCCCCTCGAGGAATACGTTGACAAATTTGTCTATACACGGTTTGAGCCGGCGGGCCCGGTGAACCATGCGAATGTCAAAAGCTGCACCTCCGTTTTGGATTATGTGTTTCGTGTCCTGGGAATGGAATACCTGGGTCGTACTGATTTTCTGCACGTGAAACCGGACGAGGAGAAAGATGAAATGTCATCGGATGCGGATGCCCTGGCTAAGGCT
>JAUXJX010000075.1 GCA_030624545.1 Bacteroidota bacterium
TGCCATTGGTCCTGATAATTGGCAATGAAGGCAGGGGAATTCATCGTCTTGTCAAGGAAAAATGCGATTATTTGATCACGATTCCCATGAATGGAAAGACGCCTTCCCTGAATGCCTCAGTTGCTGCGGCATTGTTATTCTATGAAATACGCCGCAAAAGGGAATCCGCCATTTCTTTGCATCACGATGATTAAACGAATTAGAATCGGCTTCATCAAGCTCCGAACCAGCTTTAACATAAATCTTGCACAGGCTTGAACTTTTGTATATTATTACGCAGATCGAGGCCCTTAAACCAGGCTGTTCATCCTAAATTCTACTCACAACATTGTCCAGAGAATTATGCGGCTAAGAGCAGTAGGAAACACATACGAGGTCTGACAAATGACCCATGATTTCAATAGAAGCCGTCCGGCAGCCGTCGCAGGGATGTTCTATCCCGATGATCCCCAGGAGCTCAAAAGTCAAATCGATTTTTTGTTGCATAACCTGGAGAAGAAACCTCTTGCCGGCGAACTGTTTGCCTTGATCGTCCCGCACGCAGGGTATATGTATTCCGGGCAGGTAGCGGCGGCGGCTTATCAACATTTGCTGGAGCAGGACTATGATTACGTTGCAGTCATTTCGCCGAGCCATCGTGACTATTTTACAGAGATTTCCGTATTGCCCGCCCTGAGTTATAGCACCCCCTTTCGGGACGTGAAGATCGCCGTCGACTTGTGTGAGAGGCTCATCGACCAGCACGAATCGATCATTGGTTCCTGGGTAGGCCATGGGCAAGAACATGCGCTCGAAGTCCAACTTCCATTTTTGCAGAGAGTACTTGGCGATTTCAGATTGATCCCGATTGTGATGGGTGACCAGAATTATGAGTATAGCGTGATTTTGGGCGAGGCGCTAGCCAAAGTCTTCCGGCACCAGAAAGTGCTCATTGTTGCCAGCACCGATCTGTCCCACTTCTATCCGGCCGAAGATGCAGAAGGAAAGGATAAGAAAATCGCCGATCGAATCAATGCCTTCGACTATGAAGGACTTTGGGATGACATTGAGTCTCAATTCTGTGAGGCCTGTGGTGCGGGCCCCATCGTGGCCACAATGATTGCAGCCAAAAAGAGAGGGGCAAATAAATCTGAGGTGCTCCTCTATCAAAACTCTGGCGATGTCACCGGTGACCATTCCGCCGTAGTAGGCTATCTTTCTGCTGCCATTTATCGAGTTTGACTAAGCCGTATTTGTCACGTCAATAAATCTTGCGAAGCTTCTTACCTCAATAAGAGGAGAAACGCATGAATTTGTCCGAAGAGGAAAAGCATGAACTTCTCGAGCTTGCGCGAAGCACGATTACCTCAAAATGCAGCGATCAATCGCACCAGTTCAACATTCCAAATTCGGATTCTCTGAATGAGAAACGCGGGACGTTCGTTTCGCTCTATAAAAAACAGGGCGAACTAGCAGGCTGCATCGGATTCATCGATTCACCCGATCCGCTTTACCAAACTGTAATCCAGGCCGCAGAAGCAGCCGCTTTCAGAGATCCTAGATTCGAGGGGATTCGTCGGGAGGATCTGTCTGACTTGAAAATTGAGATATCTGCCTTAACACCCCTGGAATTAATTCACGAACCGACAGACCTAAAAATCGGTGTCCACGGTATTTTCCTCAAAAAGGGGGACTATCACGGCCTTCTTTTGCCTCAGGTGGCGGTTCGTTATAAATGGAATGCGGAGACCTTTCTTGACCAGACGTGCACAAAGGCAGGACTCGAAACCGGCAGTTGGAAGGAACCGGATGCCGAAATCTATCGATTTTCGGCCGAGGTTTTCAGCGAAGAAGAGTCTCAGCCCCCAGAGAATAACTGAGGTTCTTAAGAACCACCCGACCATTTCTGTCCATCCTGTGGAATCGCTTTTATCCCCTTCCTAAATCAAACGATCAAGACAGCTTACAAATTGCGCTGTTCGCGGTTCTTCCGACATCTCGCTGCAAGAATCAGCCTCCTGGTGATACTTAATGTAATTGTTTTTAGGACTGATGAGCTACGTAGTGGCGACATGTTTGTAGGCATGCTGTCCAAAACAAGGATTAGCCCCATCGGGGCGATATGTTGCTTTTCATCCCGCGGGGTTTGAGATCATATTAATGGACAATCCTACAAACATGACGTTCTCTGGCGGGCAGGCTAAGGAAGCTTCCAACTAGTTTCTTATCAACTAATTGTCGGAGGAACCATTCTCACTTCTTTATTGCCGACGAATTGATTAATCGGCAAAAATCGAATTCAGCGCCTCAGAGACGGAGGTATATTGAAAGGAATAATTCGCTTGCAACAATTTTCCTGGCAGCACTTTCTGACTCGTCAGAGCGGTCTCTTTTGCCATATCCCCCAGCATCAATTTTAACGCGAATGCCGGCACCGGCAGCCAGGATGGTCTGCGCATTGCTTTGCCAAGGTGCTTGCTGACCTCACCTAGCGTTGCCGGATGCGGGGCCGTCAAATTAAAAACGCCGCTAAATTCGTCTCTTTCGAGGAACTCCTGGATGACGGCGATCTCGTCCTCGACATGAATCCAGGAAAGCCACTGTTTGCCGCTGCCCACCGGCCCACCCACAAATAGACGATATGGCAAGGTCATTTTGGCGAGAGCCCCTCCGCCACGGCCAAAGACGAAGCCTGTGCGCAAAATCACCCGCCGCACGCCCATGGTTTCGACCTCCTTCGTGGATTCCTCCCACTGCTCAATCACATCGGCGAGAAAACCACCGCCCATCTCGGAATTTTCATCCAGTTCTTCATCCCCTCGATCGCCATAATAGCCGATGCCGGACGCCTGCAGCAGAACGCGCGGTTTCTTCTCCGCATTCTTGATCGCCTCAACAACTGCATGCCCGGCCCCCACGCGGCTATGCAGAATCCTTTTCCGATAGGATGTGGTCCATGGTCCCTTGCCAATATTTTCTCCAGCCAGGTTGATAATTGCATCTGATTGGTTCACATGCTCCTGCCAGTTTAGTGCTGAGCGTCCATCCCACCCAACACAAAGCACATCCTCGCCCAAAATCTTCTGAGCCTTTCCGGGGTCTCGTGTGAGCGCGATGACTTCGTGTGCGTGATCGAGGAGTCTGTGTGTGAGCGCGCGACCGATAAAGCCGGAGGCTCCGGTGATGAGGACACGCATACTATTGCCCCTTTCAGGCTGCCTTAAAGGGCAAAGCTAAAGTGCAAACTGTTCCTTTTTTGGCATTTGCATAAAAAGAGATCGAACCTTCCATGGCCTGTATGAGGCTCCTGGAAATCGAGAGGCCCAGGCCAATTCCCTTATCTGCGAACTCGCCCTTCGTCGTGAAAAAAGGCTCAAATATCTTTGATCGAATTTTGTTCGGAATCCCGGGGCCGTTGTCCTCAACGGAAATAACCAAATCCTCATTCTTAACACGAGCCCTGACAGTAACGCGTTCGCCGGAAGGCGATGCCTCTATTCCGTTCTTTATGACATTCAACAGCACCCGTAGAAGCGGTCTCTGAGGAAGATGAATTAAAACAGGCTCATCCGGAAGATCAGTGATTATCTCAACATCATTTTCCTGGCAGAAGGGCTGCAAAAGAGAGACGACATCCGTAATGCAACGGTTAACTTCAAATTGTGAAGGTAATTCTGTTTCGGGTTTGTATAGTTGATACATTCCTTGCACAATATCGGCCAAGCGGTCGATTTCGTTGTCGATTTCGCCCACATAATGAAAATCTTTATGATCAGGCGGGACGGCGCCTTTAACCAGCGGAAGGGAATTCTTGATGCCCGCAAGAGGATTGTTGATCTCGTGAACAATGTGGGCGGCTATGCGGCCGGTTGCAGCCAGTTTTTCGCTTTCGCGCAGAGCGAGTTGTGCCCGCTCGCGTTCTTCCATCTCTTGCTTCAGGTTCTGGCCGGCTTGTATGAGTTCAGCCGTACGCTCCTGCAGCACCCGGCGATACTTAATAATTATACTGACTAAATAGCCGGTAATTAAGGCCATGAAACCTATGGTAACACCGACTATGATCCATGCATGCCCTTGCGTGAGTGCCATATGAGCCCCCATGCGTATGAAAGTTTTGCCAATATAGTTATTACATTACGGGCAGACCATGTAACAACCGTCGGTTGAAAAGCATGAATAAGTAGATTCCCACCAAAGGAAAAAAGCACAATGCCTGAGACCCAAAATCTGGGGTCCTTTAGTGAAGAATCTGGAATATTTCTTTGAAAAATATACAGCGTATACATCGCCATACTAGCCAACAACACGGTGGATAACAAATAAGAAAAGCCATCAAGTGCATCTAATCCTTGATAAGCGACGATTCTAACAATCCTTACCAGCAAATACAGAGGAATACTTATTCGTATCCAGAGCCTCACCCAATCTTTGTGCCAAAGCGAAAATATGTATGCCAAAAAAACATATTCTGCTGATATAAAAGTATTCAGCAACCATGCATTGTTAATGTGCCTAATAATACCCAGGTAGGATCCAATTGTGTCACAGCCAGCTGCAATTATGAAATATACAACGAGAAATTTCAAATCCCTTTTTAGATGTCTATAATGATAGAGTCCAACACACGCCAGTACTATCCCTAGCACTATCGAACCAATTACCGTGGCGTAAAAAGTCTTCATTTAGAAGATGAACAAAAAGATTCTGCTCCAGAATCCTATCTTAAGACAATAATAATCAATCTTCTTGTTTGAAGAAGCAAATCGATTTTTGGACTACCTACTTTTCAGGAATTCAATGGACTATTTGGCGGACCACAAAATGGTGGGCATGGAGCCGATACCTCACCAAAAATTCCGTCATACAGATCCTTCTCGTCCTTGTCTGCACCTACCAGAACAAGTTGCGGCTTTTCATTGTCATCAAACCCGTAATGAATGCGAATGCCGACGCAGCCCTCCTGGGCCAGGATTTTTTCGAAGATATCCCTGCCAAAGAAATGAGCCCTAACAGCACCCGGCCGCGCTTTCCTGAAATTTCCCGTGAGCTTACTCGCTTGCTCCAAAGTGATTTCATGCTCTTCATGTCCTGTGAACGCCATGATTCACCTCCTTGTATTTAAGTGGCCCTGATAGGTTAAAAGGTTGTTTGCTGAAACTCGTGTTTGGTATGATACCCATAATTCCCCAAAACCATACGGGTTTCTCCCTCTCGAGATATTAGTATAGACCTATTTGATAAATATGGAGGTTATTTCGTTTTTCCGGATTGTGAATCTTTTGTTATGAGGGTCGGCCCTCGGCGGTGAATACTAATCAATCGGCTGCATTATAAACAATCTGATCAGAAAATGCAAGAAAAAAATGATCCAAAAAAATATCTAAGCAAAATATAACTGAATGCGAGAAAAAGTCAACCTGCAAAGAGATTTAGATCCGCCCCAGTCTTTCAAGGAAAGCACCCTTCGATACGCCGTCCACGACGAATTCGCTTGAAAAGAATGATTGAGTCTATACCGATATCACAATGCAAAGCCGTTTTGGGGCGGCTACTCAGGATGCTAATCCGGGAAACAGGCGAGCAACCTGAGTAGCGATCTAAATATTTAATGAAGGATCGCGGCGGAAATTAGCGCAGCGGTTTCCGTCGTGGCTTTCGAGTTGGAGAGACCGCTTCGCTTATCGCCGCAACCATCGCCAAAGATTTCAACGGTCTATCTTTGCAGCAATCACTCCAAAAGCAGCATCTTGCGCGTGAAGGATAGGCCACCGGCAGCCAGCCGGCCAAAATAGATTCCGGACGGCCAATCCGCTGCATTGACTTCAACCCGATACCGGCCTGCCGGCTTGGTTGCATCCACGAGGGTCGTCACTAGCTGGCCAACCGTGTTATATATCGATAATCGCACAGGTCCGTTCGAGGCCAACTCATATTCAAGCGTTGTTATCGGATTGAAAGGATTGGGATAGTTCTGGTGCAAGGCAAATGCCTTCGGTATAGAAACCGATATGATGATTTCATCATACTGTCGAGAAACACCATTGGCATCGATCTGGTTCAATCTATAATAGTACATGCCCCCCGTTACATCCCGATCAATATAGGAATATTCATAGGGTAGGTTGGAAGTTCCATGACCCGGGATGAAGGCAATTACCGAGTATGGAGACATCTCCGTCCGTCGTTCGAGCTCAAAACCAAGATTGTTATGTTCATTTGCCGTTTGCCAGTAGATCTGAATCTCGCGATCGGATGCCACGGCGTGAAAACCGGCAAGATCCACATGCAAGACAACTCCGGTCGCAACGTTTGAAATCTGCGAAACATTGCCGGCTTCGTCTGAAGTTCGAACAGCAATATAATATGCTTTGCTGGGATTCAGGCCCGTCAGCACGAAAGATTCGGGCTCACCCGGCTGCTGAGGTGCGGGAATATCCAATACGGGAATCGCGTCTTTGAACCAGCCGTCCAGGTTCTCTTCCTCCGGCGCTTGCAGGCTGTAGCGCAGATCATAGCTCGCCGATCTGCCCGCAGATCCGTCATCACCCGGAGCCGTCCAACTGACCGTCATATTTGAATCCGCAAAAGTGACTACAGCCAAATCATCCACGGATCGCGGCGGGACCACGTCATATAGCTGCTCCCGCACATGAATGTCCACAGGACTCTCTAGGTTGGCTTGCAGGGCCTCGCCAACCTCCATAGGCTCTCCAAAAATACCGGCTCCTCCCATTGCCAATACGACGTCTTCCACCGGCGGCAGGAAATAAGTGGTGTTTTGCAGGCGAAAAGAGCCGGTTATGTTGTCGCCGGTAATCAAGACACCGGAATCTCCATAAGACCACTTGTCTCCTTCCGGCCCATTTGCATCGTCCATAACCCCGCCATTCTTATTATCCCAAAAATAGAGTTGCTGAAAGTCGCCGAATTCGGACACCCAATAGATGGTAAGAATCGTCCCGGGCTCACCCGTCACCATCTGCCAATTCAGAGCGGGAACATTAATAGTCCTGTCCATGCCTGTATTGCTGCCGATGCCATCAATCAGATTAGCAGTCAAAGGTTCCGGATTATTGGAATTGTAAAAATACATACCCACAGCCGGTGAATCGTAGTCGAGAGAATTACGGAGGACTTTGATTTTGATGTCGTCACGTTTCAGGTTGATACTGTCGGAGGCGGCGATCATGCTGTACGGATAGAATTGAAAAGGAAATTCCACCTCTATATCCAACACGGTAATGCTGCCAAAAATACCCAGACTTACTTTCACTAACATCCTGGCTGTCATGTTGCGAATGAATCGAACCTGAGAATTCGCAAAGGGGGAGATTCCTTTGTTTTCAATATGGTTTTCATTGATTCTTATTGTTGAGGTAAAGCCGGATACATTCCCCTTTACGTTGATGCGCATTTTCATTCGATCCAGGATGTTCTCACTATTCCCGCCTCCAGCCGTTGTCACGGCGTAATAAACGGGCAGCCCAAAACGGGGATGAAATCCGACCTCATAATACTTAGAGGTGACGTAGTCATTTTGTCTATCATAGGTCAAGTAATCATCGAAGACAAAATCATCAATGGTAGTAGAATGAAAAAGATAAGCCCAAGCCTTTTGGCCGCCGCGGAGAGTATCACTGATTTCAATCTCGTACCTGGGAGAAAGCTTGGACTCGCCATTCTCTATCCAGAAGCCATCCGGGACCCTATCACCCAAATCCCTCGACAA
>JAUXJX010000427.1 GCA_030624545.1 Bacteroidota bacterium
GAATCCCGCTGATTGTTGTTCTTCCCGGTGGTCTTCAATTTCCTTAAAAAATATTCATTATGGCTTCATTTGAAAGCCTTATTTGAGGGCGATTTGTCTTTCAGAGTAAACTCCTAAGAGTTTTACTACGGGGCATTAAACAAAAGTTCTCTGTCTGAGAATGTGTCCTTTGTAGGGAACGTGTTTTCTGAATAGGAATTGAAATGAGTGGAATGGGATTGATCGTAAGTCTTGCCAGCTTGCTCATAGCGGTGGTGGCTTTGTGGATAGCCTGGCGATTGCGGCAGGAGCTCTCCGGCATCAAACGGGAGAGGTATTATCTGGAGCAAAAAGTAAAAGCCGTTCCCCATCAAATTGAATCAACCGTTGAACCCTTGCGCAGTCAGGTGGCCCTTTTGGCTCAAAGACTACCTGTGTCTGATCGTTTGATTCGAGCAGGTCGCTTGTATCATGAAATTTCTGCGGCCGAGGCAGGAGAATTTCTGACTACGCATTCTGGCACTGATCGAATATTATGGCTGGATGTCCGCTCCGGCGCAGAATTTACCAAGCGCCATATACCTGAGGCCAAGTCAATTCCTGTTGAAGATTTAGAGATGCGGTATCGAACAGAAATCCCTCTTGGCCTTGAAAAAATAATTGTGTATTGCGCAGGGGGCGATCGAAGTCGCTAGGCTTGTGATTTTCTGAGCCGGCATGATTTCGGCAATGTGTATCATATTAAGGATGGGTTGCAGGGCTGGGCAGGACCGACAGAAGGCAATGATGCCGGGGGATTGATCCAAATCGCCTCGAAGGCCAAACCGACAACTGGGTTGGGGGTAAGGGCCGGTTGAATATTTCTCAAACACGGCGCATAAGCCCATTCATCCTGACAGGAGATAATCAAGAGCAATGGCATCGGATTTAACCATCTTGAATGTGATGGGTCCCTACCGGGAACCTCAAGAGCCCGCGTTTTCTTATGATTATTCTGTGCAGCGACCAGATTGGGCCACCCCCCAGGGCGTAAGGATTAAGGTATCTATTGAACATGAGTTGGATTACCTGAAAAACACGATTCTTAGCTTTTCGGAAGGATCCGTTGGACAGCAGCTGCGGGCCAACCAATTGCTTCTTCGCGCGATTGCTGATCAGAAGCTAAAAATTGTTGATGCCGATGCCCGGTTAGCTGAACGGTTAGATATCATGATTGGACCATGTGAAGGAGATACGCTGGGGCATCTCTTTGGTTTGCTAGATCAATGGATGCAAGCAGAAAAAGACACGCTACGGCAATCGATTAAAGACCAAATAGGGGTTTGAAATAAGGTCAGGCCAAATATAATTGCTCTGATCAATTGGTATCTTCGACGGGTCAAGTTTCTACCAGAATTTTTAAAACACTCGCTGATAACGTTTGGAAAATACGCCAGTTTCCTCTTCTCCGAAGCCAAGAGAGGCCTGTTCGGGTTTGGTCTTGTTGTGCAAATCAATGGCATAATGGCCACGAACTTTCTCCATGGCGACTTCATAAGGAATGGAGCTGGGATAAAATTCCCCCGGAGCATGGGCCCCACGACCTAAGGCTTTGGCCGATTCCTGCCTTGCATACTGTTTTTCCGAAAAAATATAAATATCGGCAATGGCAAATGCTCCCAATTTATCTTCAGGTGTGGTGGCTGGCAGAAGCCCTTCCAGCGATTGGTTTCGTCGTGCTTTTTGAAAGGATTGCAGAAGAGCAATCACCTGGCTATCGGTTGTAGCCGGATGTACCAGGACCGTAATGGCATTCATCCCAACCACGTTTCCGGTGACGGTAAAGCTGGGCACTAAATCACTGGACATGATGCCGGGTAATAGCGCTTCAGCATTTGGGGAAGCACCGGGCCCATACGTTGAGGTATTTTTGGATTTGGGGATAATCAATGTGACGAACAACCAAAGACCAAAGATCACGCCAAAAACGACAATGAGCGGATGTACGCCGATTCGGCGACCTTCCGTTGGTTCTTCGTCATTCATGGGTTGGCTCCGTTGGAGGGTTTAGGGCGGTGGAGAAGAAGGTGTTTCCTGAGACTTGGCTGCCTCCCACCATTGATCAAGTTTTTCCGGCGTACATTCGGTGATGTTTTGCCCCTGGCTGCTTGCTTGTGATTCGATATATTGAAAGCGAGTGATAAATTTGTTGGTGGCCTTCCGGAGTGCTTCTTCAGGATTGATTCGGAGAAATCTGGAGACATTGACCATAGAAAATAATACATCCCCGAATTCGGCTTCGATATCTGGATGGGTCAGGTTTGCCTGAAGAGAAGCCTGAGGGTCATCTGATGAATCGGCGAACGTAGCCGTGGCTGCATAGAGTTCATCAAGCTCTTCTTTAAATTTCTGAAGTGAAGGTTCAATGGTGTTCCAATCAAAGCCCACACCTGAAGCCCGTTTTTGTACTTGAGCCGCTCGTTGGAGGGCAGGAGAGGTTTTGGGGATCGTGGCTAATATGGAAGTTGCAAGTTGTTTTTTTTCTTTTTCCTGTTGTTTCAGTTGATCCCATTGGCGTAGAACCTCGCCAGAGGTAGTCGGAGAGGCTTTTGCTACTTTTTGAAACACATGAGGATGTCGACGAATGAGCTTAGCGCCTAAGTCCTTATTAACGTCCTGGTAGGAGAATAGTTCTTGTTCCGAAGCAATTTGGCTGTGAAACAGGATCTGGAGCAAGAGATCGCCTAATTCTTCTTTTAAGGCTGATGGATCATTGGCATCAATGGCTTCTAGGACTTCATAGACTTCTTCAAGAAGATAAGGTTTTAATGATTCAGGAGTTTGCTCTCGATCCCACGGGCAGCCGTCCGGTCCCCGTAAGGTGGCCATGATGTCAACGACATCGGATAAGGAGTTGTTACGAGGAATGGACGGGAGCGGTTTTGGAGACGGTGCTTCCATGAAAGAGATACTTTGAATGAGTGATGACTGAGTGCCAGGAGTATTATACTGGTTTCCTCTTTATCTTGTAATCTCTGGATTCTTGATAGGAACCCTCTGATAATGATACTGTTTTTCTCGACAAGGAGGCTGAACGATGAGTGAAGACGAACAAGGATTTGTGATTCGAGATAAACGTGGACGTTCGGCATTTGAAGAACCGGCCACTCCGACGACTGAACCATCTGCGGAACCTGAATCCCC
>JAUXJX010000205.1 GCA_030624545.1 Bacteroidota bacterium
AATCACCTCTCCCGGGGCGCCGGGAGTGATCATCGGTTTCAACAAAAACATCGCCTGGGGATTCACCAATGCCAATTCGGATGTCCTCGATTGGTTCGAGATAACCTTCAAAGACGACAGCAAGCGCGAATATCTACATGGTGGCGAGTGGCGTGAGACCTCGATCCGAATCGAGGAGATCAAGGTTAGGAATGGCTCGACGGTCATTGACACCGTTGTTTACACCCATCATGGTCCCATTCCTTATCAGAAGGGACAGAAGCCATTCGACGAACAGATTCCCCCGGGGGCGGCAATGCGGTGGATGACGTTAGACCCGTCCAATGAAGGCCTGGCCATTGGGAAATTGAACCGCGCCAAGAATCATGACGAATTCATCGAGGCTTTGTCCTATTATGACGGGCCGGCGCAAAATTTCACTTATGCGGATATTCATGGCAATATTGCAATCCGACACAACGGCAAGTTTCCCCTGCGATGGAGGAACCAGGGCAAATACATCAGCGACGGCAGCGATGCGGCCTACGATTGGCAGGAGTTCATTCCCCCGGATCAGGTTCCGCAGGCCAAAAATCCGGCACGTGGATTTCTCAGCTCCGCAAATCAACATCCCACGGATCCATCCTATCCCTATTACCTGGGCTGGAGTTATGGAGATTACGAACGCGGGGCACGCATCAATGAAAGACTGGCCCAAATGCAAAACATCTCGGTCCAAGACATGATTGATTTGCAGAATGATGTCGTCAATATCCATGCACGGAACCTGCTGCCCGCGCTGCTCGGTCACGTGCTTCCCGATTCGCTAAGTCCGGACGAGAGAAGAGTCTACGATGAGCTGAAAGACTGGGATTATTCATATCGGTCTGAACTGATGGCACCGCGAATTTTCGACTACTGGTGGTTTTATCTGAATCGCAGCATTTGGGAAGATGATATGAATCGCGAGAATGCTTCCTTGCGCTGGCCGAGCAGGACCGTAACCACCGATCTAATTCTCAACGATCCCGGAAATAGATTTTTTGATGACCGCAACACCGAAGAGGTAGAAGCTTTGGCGGACTTGATAATCCAATCTTTCAGGACAGCATGCTCGGAACTCAGGGGCGATTATGGTGAATTTGGGGATGGCTGGGCCCTCGGAAAATCCCGCCCCACCAGTCTTCGCCATCTTGGCCGTATACCCGGACTGGGCAGGTCCGGATTGGAAGCCAATGGAAGTTTCAACACAATTAACGCCACAACGAGAACGCACGGTCCTTCCTGGCGCATGATTATTGAACTCGGGCCGCAGGTTAAGGCGTGGGGCATTTATCCGGGCGGTCAATCCGGGAATCCCGGCTCGAAATTCTATGACAACATGGTGGATGGATGGGTTGACGGTAGGATGGCGGAGCTGCTGTTCTTGCAATCGTCTGGGGAGACTAACCCAAGATTGATCGGTGCTACCGTCTTGCGAGGTAAAGAATGATCGGCGTGCTGATTTGTTTCTTGGGCATTTTGATTCTTCAACTGGCTACGCCCTTTTGGTGGTGGATCATGGTCGTTCCTTTCGTTTTTGCCATTTTCAGAGCGCAATCCGGATGGGACGGGTTCCGCACGGGAATGTTAAGCGCCGGAGCGCTATGGCTGCTGGCGTCGCTATATTATTGGCTCACAGGCAGTGGCATCATTGTGTCGAGGGTTGCGGACATGATGGGGGTGGGGAGTCCGGTTGTGGTGTTTCTGGCGACGACGTTGATCGCAATTTTGGCGGCTGGCTTTTCCGGAACGACCGGTTATTTTTTGCGCGGTGCGTTCAAGAAATGATTTTTGGCCACAGAATCACACGGAATTCCACCGAAGCAAGAAGAATCATACGAAGAGAATTAGCCTGCATTATTCATAAAAATCTCACGCAAAGACGCAAAGGACGCAAAGGATTGAGAATCTAAGAAATTGCATAAGAATCTTAGCTTATTAGTCTAGCGGTCTTTTTAAACCAAGCTTGAAAGCTACCTTTTATATCCTTAATATTCTTGGCGCTCTTTGCGCCTTTGCGTGAGTGAATTATTCAAGTTAGATCTTTTCTCTGGCCTTCCGTGCAATTCCGTGGCTAATTCTTTTCCTCAAACTTCAACCCGCAAAACCTCCAGCGGCGGTTTATCCACGATGCCTCTGCTGTTCAACATGCCCAACAGAATGGTAAGACCAACCACTACAACCGAAATCACAAGAATCGGCAAAATGGCCGGAGAAAATGGCGCTTCGAAAACGAAATGAGCCAGCGCCCAACTGCCCCCCAGGGCTAAAATCAGGCCGGTAAACACGGCCAAAGAGCCAAGAAAAAGATATTCCAGCATGGTTATTTTTAACACCTGCTTACGGCTCGCTCCCAACGTTCTCAGCAAAACGCTCTCCTGAATACGCTGGTATCGGCTGATGCTGACGGCACCGACCAATACGATCAAACCGGTGAAAATGCTGAAGGAGGCCATAAATCTGATCACGAATCCGATCTTACTCAGGACCGAATCGAGAGTCGAAAAAACCAAAGAAAGGTCGATAGCGGAAACATTGGGGAATTCTCGCACCAGCGCCCTTTGTAGCTCCGCCGATTCCTGGTTGGTGGCAACACGGGTAATCAGCGCATGCATCTGTGGAGCGTCCTCAAGCACGCCCGTCGGAAAGATGATGAAGAAATTGGTCCGAATTCTCCTCCACTTCACCTTGCGCAGACTGCCCACAACGGTTTTGACCGGGACGCCCTGTATATCGAAAACAACCTCATCGCCTGGTTTGACCTTTAAGTTCTCCGCAATATCTTCTTCGATCGACACAAAAATGGTGTCCGACGGATCACGAACCGGTTTGTGAAATTTGCCGGCAATAAGCTTTTCCGCATCTGTCAGGCTGTCGCGGTAAGTGGAGCGGTATTCTCTCCTGATGGACCAGCGGGAAATTGTCGAGGTGGAATCGTTGCGGATTTCCTCATAAGTTCTGCCCTTAATTTCAGCAATCCGCATGCTCACTATGGGGTTCTTTTCGATAACAGGCAGTTCGAATGAGCGTACGAGATTTTCCACACCGTCTATTTGGTCAGTTTGAATATCAAATAGGATCATGTTCGGTTTGTTGCCGCTGCTGTTTATTTCCACCTCTTTGAGCAGCGTGTTGTGAACGAGGTAAAGGGTTGCAATAAGAAAGGTTCCCAGCCCAAGGGAAAGCATCAAGACCGTGGTTTGATTGTTGGGACGAAACAGATTTGCCAGGCTTTGGCGCCAGACGTAACTCCAGGAACTTGGAAAATATTTGCGGATGAGTTTCATAACCAATTTTGATGCGCCGACGATGAGACCGAATGCAATTGCGAGGCCAGCGGCGAAGGCAATGCCATATCTCCATTCTTGAGAATGCATAATCGAAAAAGCCGTAATGGCAATTACGATGATGAGGTAAATCCATAGCCGCAACGGGTCCTTTTTTGGGGAGTCGCCGGTTTCAAAGGATTGACGCAAAGCCAGTAAAGGCGAGATTCTTCGCACGGAGATGAGTGGGATCATCGCCAGAAGTATTGCCATGCCCAATCCGATAATCATGCCTTGCAGAATTGCCCACCAGGAAATTTGGACCTCTATGGAAACGGGCATCAAATCGCCGACTACGGCTGGCAGCAATGTCTGAATAATGACGCCCAGTGCTGCCCCGATGATCGAGCCTACAAGTCCTATGGCACCCGCCTGGATGAGGTAGATCCAAAATGCCTGTCTTGCCTTTGCACCCAGGCATCGCAATATGGCGACGGTATCCAGCTTTTGCCTGACATAAACGTGAATGGCGCTCGCAACACCGATGCTTCCCAAAATAAGGGCGATGAAGCCAATCAGGCTGAGAAAGCGATAGAAATTCTCCATGGCTTGACCCAGGTCAGCCTTGCGCGATTCGACCGTGTCGCTCGTCAGCCGATGTTTGATCAATTTGGGTTTGATCTCTTCAGCTAGCGCTTCAACATCTCTTTGGCGATCGAACTTGAAATAGACCTGGTAAAATGCCAGGCTTCCGGCCTGAAGCAGCCTGGTCTCCCCAAGATATTGACCGGGAATATAGACCCGTGGACCGAATATGGCGCCGATTTGCGCCTCGCCGGGAATCTTCTTCAGTACACCAGCGATCCGGAAGTCGGTAGCGCCGATTTGTATGATGTCTCCAACCTCTGCATCAAACTGCAGCATCAAACTCTCGTGGACAAGCGCATTTCGTCCGCTCATGTATGTGTCGGCTGCCTCTTCGGGAACTGTCTCAAACTCGCCATAGAATGGGAAATCTCCGTCGATGGCCCGGACAAACACCAGGCGCGTGCCTTCATTCTTGGGGAAATATGCCATTGAAGTGAAGCTGGTCATTTTGGACTGGCTTCCGCCCAGGGAATCAAAAAGAGCCACAACCGGCTCACCAAACTGCTGCTGACTATTGATGACCAGATCCGCACCCAGGAGCACTTTGGCTTGCTGGTTAACGGATTCCTCGACATTCTCGCCAAGAGACGTTATGGCGACCAGGGCAGCAATTCCGAAAATGATCGATGAAATAAAAAGAAAAAGTCGCTTGCGATGAGTGCGGCTGTCGCGCCACGCCATTTTCCAGACCCAATAGGATTTTTTGTTTCGCTCAGTGTTCATTCTTCAGGTTCTTTCTCATCATTCTATCATTGGGTCGAGGAGTCCAATTAATCAACAATTTGGTCATACTCCTTGATCCCCTCTCGACAGGCTGTTGCAGAAGGGGTAAAAAGCCTCCGGTTGTCATCCTGAACCCGCCGCAGGCGGATGAAGGATCTTGTTTGAAACTCATTCTAACTCTCATGTAATCGTATTGTTAAAGGTTGTACTGGCAAGATTCTTCTCCCGGCAAGCCGGGATCAGAATGACATTTTGTATGATTTTGTGCATTCT
>JAUXJX010000542.1 GCA_030624545.1 Bacteroidota bacterium
ACAACGTTTTTTCATGATTTACACCCAAAAGAAACAAGCTGTCCAGGATTAACAATCCCAAAAGGTCTGAGACTGTGAGGAAACTCCTTTAACCACACCAGCCTGCCGGCAGGCTTTTACAGAATCAGATTGCTCTTTTAGTAAACTAACTAAGAATACCGAGCATCCTGAGTAAAAAATGTCATGCTTTTCGACATTTTTGTATCGAAGGGTGCGGAGACTGGCGCACATGTCAGAAGTGTTTTGTAACAACCTCGTATCAGAGCAGTCGGCAATCATCAGATTATGCCAAGACCAAGTCCAACCGCAATCACAATCAGCATGACTGACACGACAATTTGAATTCCGCCCAGCGTGATTTTCTTCACTAGTTTATTCCCGATGGTGGCGCCCACAAATGCGGAAAGGGTCGCGGCAATCAGAAATAGCAAATGATCCTTAAGGACATCTAAAGTAAAATGGGAACTATAGACCGCAATCCTGGAAACGTCAACAAAACACGCGATGACGACCCCAGTGGCGATGAAGGCCTCTTTCGACAGACCGGCCTTAATCAAGAAGGCGCTGCGCAGGGCTCCTTGATGACCCGAGAGCCCGCCGAAAAATCCACTAATTACTCCGCCAAGAGGAAGATAACGACGGTCAATCGAGATTGCAGCAAATTTTGGCAGAATCTCGAAAAAGCCAAACAGAAGTATGAGAAATGCGATTACAAATTTCACGGGCATGATTTGGTGCTCACTCCCCCACGCCTGATAAGTCAGCAATGGCTGCATCCCATGCAACCAAAGCAGCGTCCAGGCGCCGATAAATGAGGCCAAAATGGCGGGCATTCCAAATCGAAGCGCGACAGTTTTCTCCACGTGCCGACCGATCAGCACCACCTTGAAAAGATTGTTGGTAAAATGAACGATGGCTGTCATGGCGACCGCCATTTCTACTGGAAAGAAAAGCGCAAAAGCCGGCAAGAGGATAGTCCCCAGGCCGAAACCGGAGAAGAAGGTCAGCCCGGAAGCTACCAGAGCAGTGAGACAAATCAGCACATATTCCATGAGTAGTGTTAATCCCTCGAACTATCAAAATCAGTCGAGTTCCAGATATTTTTCTTGCCTATCGTCAAGGCCGCTAGAATCCGGACAGCCCTCGCTTCTTGACGGCTGGTATTTGCCAAGAAGCGCTTTCTTCCTCCCCTCATTCGACCCACTCGCAACCCAGTCATTACCTGCTTCCGATCGTTTTCTGGCGCGGCTTGGCGTTCTTCACATAGGTATCCAACCATTGCGTCATTTCCCAGAGCACATGCATTACCGATTCACGCGCACGATAGCCGTGGCTTTCATGGGGCAGCATGACCAATCTTGCTGTGGCACCATGTCCCTTTATGGCGTGATAATAGCGCTCGCTCTGGATGGGGAAAGTACCGGAATTATTATCCGCACGGCCATGAATTAACAAGATCGGTTCGTTAATCTTTTCAGCATGCATGAATGGCGACATCCTGAAATAAACATCAGGGGCTTGCCAAAACGTCCTCTCTTCATTCTGGAATCCAAAAGGAGTAAACGTCCGGTTATAAGCACCACTGCGTGCGACACCCGCGCTAAATAGATCGGAGTGAGCTAGAAGATTTGCGGTCATGAAGGCTCCATACGAATGTCCGCTGATCGCAATCCTATCTCGATCAGCCACTCCACGGCGGACGACCTCTTCAACCGCCGCTTCAGCGCTTGACACCAACTGCTCGATGAAGGTGTCATTTGGCTGCGCGTCCCCTTCCCCTACAATGGGCATCGCAGGACCGTCGAGGATGGCATATCCCTGCGTAAGAAATAACAGCGGCGAGCTGCTGGAAATGCGAACGAATTGATATGGTGAACCAATGACCTGGCTTGCAGCCGCAGCGCTTTTGAATTCTCGCGGATACGCCCACATCAGAGCGGGCAGAGGCCCATCATTCGTCGTGTAGCCTGCCGGCAGATAGAGTGTTGCAGACAATTGCACGCCATCCTTTCGCTCATAAATTATGAGCTCTTTTTGAATACCGATCAACTGCGGCGCGGGATGCGGGAATTCCGTAAGCTGAGTGGCTGTGTCCTTCTTCAGATCCCGAATGAAGTAGTTCGCAGGTTCGGTTTTGGACTCTCTCCGGGTCAACATCAACAGTTTCTCCGGGTCGATCAAATCGACCGGCCTCTCGTAGTAAGGTGCGCTGGAGCGCCACAACCGCGTTGTCCCTTTTGAAGCCAGATCGAGCCGGTCGATAAAGGGACGGTTCCCTTCCGGCGATGCACCCTGGCCACTCAAGAAGATCGATTTCTTGTCTTTGGCTGTAAGCAGCACGGAGGTACCGGAAGAAGTGCTCGTCATTAGAGGACTGCCAGGATTGTTGTAGCGATCTTCCCAGGAGTAATCGAACAGCAAGACGGGCTCTGACTCGCGAGAGCCAGGTTGAATCATCCAGGTTCGGATGGAACGAGACCGCCACCAGGATTCGGAAACCAGTGCCAAACCATCATTACCCCATCTGATACCGCTGTAGCGAAACGCCAGTGTCGCCAAAGGTTTCGGGGTCCTGCCCTTAAATGGAGCCGCAATTGTAAAGACCTTGTCCCTTATTTCAGCTTTCGCCC
>JAUXJX010000095.1 GCA_030624545.1 Bacteroidota bacterium
AGGCTGATCGCCAAACAAATGCCGATCAAGGCCAGCAGCACGGCACAGTTTAGCCAAAAACTCACCTGACCGGACATGAGGCCAAGGGGCTGGTAATAGTTGAAAATATTAAAGTTCGTCGTAACCTCAATAGCATCCCACAGTGAACTCAGATAATAAAACAAATAGAAGACCAGGATGATCCCGGCCGCACGCATACCGGTCTTGCTCCCTTCCTTTCCAAAGGTTGATATGAGCATGGAGATGCTCGTGATCAGCACAAACAATAGCCAGAGATTGCTGCCGATCTGAAGCATCCTGGTGAAGAGAAGCCAGGTTAGTTGGTGGAATAGTGAAATTGCCGTTAACGAAACCGCCAATGCGCCGGCAATCATCAAAAGGAGCAGGAGCACAGAGGAAGTCCACAGGCTGAGGACAAGACTGATTCGCTTGAATGGATATGCCAATAATAGCTCGAGAGTGCCGGTCTCAATTTCGCCGGCAATATGACGGTTTGGTATATTGATGGCGTTCATTGCTAACAAAGCCAGAACCAGGGGATGGTTAAATCCGAAGGCCGCCGCCCCTTCTACGGTCAAGCGCGAGGCGACATTTTCGCCCAACAATTCACGGAAGCGATCGGGAACCTGCTCCAATAAGGCCATTACGATAGGAGCATAATCCAGCGTTGTAACCAGACGGACTATCAAGAATTGCAGGATGGCCATAACGAACAGGCTATACAGGGCAAAGCCGCGGTGGTTATTCCAGATGAAGCGGAGGTAAACCAACCTAATCATTTTTTTCACTTCGATAATAGGCCATAAAGACCTCTTCCAGATCCGGTTCGGGAAATGTGAAATCCTCCACCGGCAGATCGATCAGGCTTTTCAACACGGAGTTGATATCGCCCTTCACCAGAAACTCGTAATTCAACCCCTGTTGTTTTACAAGCTGTGCCTCTCCGAGACCTAAATCTTCAACCGGGGACCGAAGGGTCAACTTCAATTTTCTATATCGCTTCTTTTTCAATCCCTCCAGAGTTTCCAGAGCCACCAAATCACCCTCGCGAATAATGGCCACCCGGTGACAAACCTTTTCGACTTCCGGGAGATTATGGGAAGAAAAAAAGATGGTCCGGCCATCTGCCTGCGTCTCCCTCAGGAGATCATAAAACTCTTCCTGCATCAATGGGTCCAGACCGATGGTGGGCTCATCTAAGATCAGCAATTCGGGTTGATGAAAGAAGGCCTGCACGATGCCCAATTTTTGTTTGGTGCCATGAGATAAGTACTTGACCTTTTGGGAAAGGTCATCTCCGGACAATTGAAACCGGTCAATTAGCCCGGCTTCGCCTTCACGAGGCACTCCTCGCAAATCGGCGACGAAACGCAAAAATCCCGCTCCGGTCATATGGCCGTAGGCCGCAAAATTTCCGGGCAAATAGCCGCATCTTCGGCGAATCTCCAACGAGTTTCCGAGAACTCGTTCACCAAAAATAGAGATGCTGCCGGATGTTGGCCTGAGCAGATCCAGCAGAAGTCGAATCGTCGTGGTTTTGCCCGCTCCGTTAGGGCCGAGGAAGCCAAAGATCTCACCCCGGTTCACGGCGAAATCGATATTCCGGACGCCGACGGTTTTCCCGTAGAATTTCGTTAAATCTTCAACAGAGATAATGGTAGAAGGTGGCATATTTGTTAGAATAGGAGGAAGGTGACCAGGCCTGCCAGGTTTTGTAGAACTCTATTGATAATAACTAAAGCACTTCTTCCAAAAATGCCAAACAAAACGCTGGCAAACCTGCCAGGCCTAAAAAGGACGGGCTTTCTAATGCTCCCAGCAACACTCAATAGAGCGCACATGCTCCAAATTCCTTCCGAAGCAGGCCGCATGGAGCTATCCCTTAATTGAATTCATAAACTCGGCAAAGCTCCTTTCCCAAGAATCGATCGTATTCTTCGGGCCGGTCATTTTTACAAACCAGGGACCTCCGCTGTGTTCAACCACGGCTGCCAGCATCCTGAAATTCGGCTTTTCGGTGGTAACCGGTGACATGGGCGTCATCTGGAAAAGATAGGTGCCCGAAACATCTACGGTTGTCTGCTTCAACTCATTTACGGTCGCGGACGAGATCTTTGCCATGTCTCCTGCCGATGAGCCGTCCGCCTGGGTAAACTGGCCCACCCATCTCTGGATGTTCGCCATCACGCCTCCGCCCTGCCCTAGGCCAAAATAGAAAACCACGACCGTGGCATCTTCGGGATCATTTTCAAGCTTTGGCAGGCGAAACTGCGCCTTTCGCATTGAGGAGCTTGGCGCTTCTTCAACCCAACCGCCAGGGACCGTCCAGGATATGGGCCCGCTGCTGCCGGCCTGTCCGGTGGTTTCTTGTCCTGCTTCTTCACCTTTCTGACCGCATGCGAGTAAGACAGTGGCAGCCAGGAAAATCGCTCTTTTCATGTAATTGATTCCTCCCAAATTATGCAGATGATCGTAAGGAATTCTCAGATTGCAAGGTAATCCATCAAAATGAAAATAGCAAGGGATTAGAGCTAATTGGTGGACTAGGTTGTTGGATCAAAAAAACTTGATTTTTGCCCATTTGTATCATAATCATTGAAACAAGACAACGTGCTTCATAATATATGAAGCATCGATACCGAGTTCACAAATAGTGAAACTCCAATTATGGCAAATCATCACATCCTAATGGCCGATGTCATTGCCAGCCATCAATATGGTGGTAATGACCTAAGCCAATCTCTTTCCAAATTGGTCTCAAGTTGTAATAGGACATTCGCCGATAGGATTTTATCTCCTTACACAATTACTCTGGGGGATGAATTCCAAGGCGTGGCAGCTTCACTGGGGTCTGCTGTTGAAGCAATATTCTACGTAGAAGAATATCGTTTGGATGAAAAGCTCAAATTTAAGCTTAGATATGCTCTTTGCTACGGTGAAATTGAAAGCGAGCTAAATCCCAAAATCGCCCATGGCATGCTGGGATCAGGTCTGAGCGAAGCACGAAAAATGTTGAATGGTAGAAAAATTGGAAATTCAAGATTCCGCTTCAAATTGGATGATAAAAGAAAATCAAAGCAACTTACACGTTTATTCCGTTTGATTGAATCCGTTGTGAGCAAGTGGAAGGAAAGAGATTATCCACTAATTAGTGAAATGCTAACCAATGATAATGATCAACAAGTCGGTCTGAAGTTTAATAAGAACCGATCTCAGATTTGGAAACGGCGAAAAAATCTAAGAATCGAGGAATATCTAACCTTGAAAAAAATCATACTTGACCTGATAAATTGACTCGACCCTATATGAATTACCTATTCGTGATATTGATCTTTGTTGCCGGAGAATCTGTAGGCTATTTCATCTTTCTATCCGTCCGACGTAAGTTAGGGCGTGATGAACGCTCTAAGAACAAAAGACCGGTTTTGAAAGGTATATTGGAAAGGTTGATGCTGTACGTCGGCCTTCTCCATGGATTTCCACAAATCCTCATTGCTTTTGCTGCCCTGAAACTTGGCACCAGATTTCGGGAGGATGAAGAGAATCGAATTTCAAATGATTATTTCCTCATAGGCAATTTGATCTCTATTCTTTTGGCAATGATCTACTCCATAGTAGCATTGTCGTTAGCGAGCTAAAAATAATCATAGCTCGAAAACCTATTTCAGATCGTACCACACATTTAGTTCCCTCTTTAATGACCGGACCACAGTAGGGATTTGTTAAGCATTTTGAAAATTCAATAACTTTGTATTGCAAAGTTCTCTAGATTTTATTATATTCTGCCGTAACAAGTGATAGGAGCCCATGATGATTGCCAATCACATACATGATGCTTTGGCGCAAGTTCGGGAGCTGCAGCAGAAGATCCTGGAAAAGCAGCGCTTCAAAGGCTATTCCGGGCGGGCAAGAGCACTGGCAGGAACGCTCGCATTGCTTGCCGCAGCCTTGATGTCTGCCCCCTTCTTTCCTAAAACCACTTCGGCCCACCTTATGGGCTGGGGAGTTGTTTTCGCGTTTGGATTTGCCATTAACTATGGCGCCTTGCTGCACTGGTTCCTGTTCGATCCCTCCGCAAAACGTGACTTTCGCAGGCTTAGGCCGGCCATCGACGCCTTCCCTCCTCTTTTGGTCGGCGGCATACTAACCCTGGTCATGATTCTCAATGACCAACATCAATTCTTATTCGGAATCTGGATGTGTCTGTTTGGCCTGACCAGCCTTGTCTCCCGGCCGGTCCTTCCTAAATTGATCTGGGCGGTGGGCTTCTTCTACATCATCAGCGGCACCATCTACTTGCTGTCGCCAAACAAGTCCTTTGTAAATCCCTGGCCAATGGGCATTGTCTTCTTCGTGGGCGAATGGTTGGGCGGCATCGTTTTACATTTTGATGACAAGTTTGGAAGGGGCTTTCGAGATGAGATCTAAAATGAAAGGGAGTAGCCATGCCCTTAACGAATGAGAATGTCTATGCGGGCTTGAAAAGAATCTTTCATGAGCCCAGCCGGCTCGCGATTATGTCGGCTCTGTGCAGCGCCGTGGATGGCCTAACCTTCAATGAGCTTAAGGAGGAATGCGATCTCTCCTTTGGCAATCTGAGCAGCCATTTGAAGACGCTGCAGGATGCCGGCGTCATTGCTATCAAGAAGTCATTCGTGAAAAACAAGCCGCGCACGACCGCTTTCATAACCGATGCAGGACGGGAAAGTTTTATCGAATATCTCAAAGCACTGGAAGATGCCCTAAAGAAAGCCGCACAAGCCGTTTCTACAGATAAAGCAAGTGTGCCCTTTCCTCTTCCGGGTCTAAAGCCTGCTCAAACCTAAAGGTGCACTGTGTACGTTTATCTGATTTATCTCCTGATCTTCTTCGCCATCCCGGTTGGCATACTGGGCTGGCTTGTGCGAAAAGACCTGATCAGATACAAAAGAACGATTCTTTGGTGCCTGGCCTTCATTTACACCATGGGCTGGGTTTGGGACTGGCTCTCCGTGAAGACAGGCGTGTGGCGCTACGACAGCGCCGAAACCGTCGGCCTGTGGTTAGATGGGCTGCCTGTTGAGGAGTTTGTCGGTTTTTATCTGCTAGGCGCATTTTTGCTCATCACCGTGTTCCTGGCAATCCGCAGGAAATTGAAGCATGTTTGATCACTTGAGCTACATCGGCTACACACTTTTATTCTGCGTTCCTCCCCTGCTTCTTATATGGCTGCGCCGGGAATTCTTCGAGATTCTCGTTGGAAATCTCCGGACCATTTTCCTGTCGACAATCATTCTCACAATCTATGGCAGCCTGATCTGGCCAATCGCCTTGAAGTACGGCGCGTGGGCCTATTCGAGCGAAAAAATCTCCAATGTCAAATTGATGGGATTGGTGTTCATCGACGATGTCATCTGGTGGATTTTCATCGGGCTCATCTTTTCGTCCTTCATTTCGCTATCGACTTATTATGAAGACAGGGGCGTCGATATTGTCTGGCGGGAAATCAGGGGGCTTTTGGCCAGTTTCAGGAATGCTCTCCGGGGATTAAGAATCATCACTCTGGAGAGAAATTCGACGATTCATGTAGCCATTGCCGTATTTGTCCTGCTGGAGGGCGTACTCTTTAGAATTTCTAAGATGGAGTGGCTATTCGTCATGGTCGCCATCGGGGCAGTTTTGGGATTCGAGATCTTGAACAGCGCTGTGGAGCGCCTGGCCGCCAAGTATTCTGCGCAACAAGATGCGGAAATCGGCCTCATCAAAGACGCGGCTGCGGCGGGTGTGCTGGTTGCTTCGGCGGCGGCTGCTGTAATTGGCTTCGTGATCTTTATGTCGAGAATTTTGAGATTTCTGTTGTGATAGCCGGTACAAAAGACGTTTCACCACATTCGATGACTGACGGCTTTTTCTTCCTTCGGCTGAGAGGCCAGGGTTAGGCCTTCTAAAATTTATACTAAGAGGTTAATATGCCTAAAGCTGGTATTAAAAATTCGCTTGGAGTTAGACTGTTCATAATTGCTGTTTTAACTTTGGTGCTTTTAATTCCTGCAATTATGATACAGCCATTAATTTCTGAAAGAAAAGATAGAAGAGATAAAGCTGCAAATGAGATTAGTGAAAATTGGGGAAGTGAACAAGTTCTTACAGGACCAATATTGAGTATTCCATTTAAATTTTATGTGAAAGATGATAAAGACAATGTGGTTCCTACTGTAAGATATGCGCACTTTTTGCCTGAAGACTTAAACATACGGGGAGTTATTAACCCTGAAATCAGGTATAGAGGTATTTATGAGGTTGTTGTATATAACAGCGCCATTACTATTTCTGGAGGATTTAATCCGCCGGATTTGGGTGAATTAAATATACCTTCAAAAGAAATTATTTGGAAAGATGCTTTCCTCTCATTGGGTATCTCAGACATGAAAGGGATTAAAGATTTTGTAAGCATAGACTGGAATAATGAGAAATATTCAGCCAACCCAGGTATTGAAACTAAAGATATCCTATCATCTGGAATCAGTATAAAGCCCCACATGACAGACAACAACGCAAAATATAACTTTAATATCGAATTAAGTTTGAATGGCAGCTATGGTCTACTTTTTTCTCCTGTAGGAAAAGAGACTCTTGTTGAACTATCATCAGATTGGCCACATCCAAGTTTTACGGGTAATTTTTTACCCATAAATAGGGAAGTTAATGAGAATGGTTTCATATCAAAATGGAAAATTCTCCATTTGAACCGAAATTTCCCACAGAAATGGGTAGGTTCACAATTCAAAGTAAATGATTCTCTCTTTGGAGTGAATCTGTTATTGTCAGTAGATCAATATCAAAAAACCATGCGCACGGCAAAATATGCTATAATGTTTATTTCACTTACATTTCTAACCTTTTTCATGATTGAACTTTTAAGCAAAAAAGTGATCCATCCAATCCAATATTTACTAATAGGATTCGCATTATTGGTATTTTATACACTTCTTCTATCCCTGTCTGAATATATTATTTTTAAATATGCCTACTTACTAGCAAGTGCCGCAATTATTATTCTAATTTCATTATATTCAAAGAGTGTGCTGGTCAATAAACTACAAACGTTAATTATCCC
>JAUXJX010000497.1 GCA_030624545.1 Bacteroidota bacterium
AGTATTTTTGTTTGGCGGGATTTCGCTCCTACTTATCGTAATTGTCGGAGTCTTGATCGATTTTATTCAGCCGAGCCGCTCGGCGCAGAATTCGATCGCAGTTCTTCCATTTGAGAACCTCAGCAAGGACCTAGAGAATGAATATTTCAGCGATGGAATAACGGAAGATATTATTGCCACCCTTGCAAACATCCACGAATTCACGGTTATATCCAGATTTTCAATCATGCAGTACAAGAACACCGAAAAGAATCTCAGGGATATTGGAGAAGAACTGAATGTTGCTACTATCCTGAAAGGCAGTTTCAGGCAGGAAGGAAATCAATTGCGTATCGTTGCGAATTTGATTGATGTGAGCAGCGAGGCGCTTCTGTGGGCTCATACCTATGATCAGGAATTGACTCAAATTTTTGCGATCCAAAGCGATGTTGCAAAAAAGATTGCAGGGGCACTAAAAGCACAAATCTCGACTAATGAACAGGAAAGGATAGAAAGCAGGGCCACGGAAAATCTTGAAGCATATGATCTCTATCTGAAGGGTCGTCACCACTGGAACAAACGGTTGCCTGATGACCTAAAGAAAGGCATTGAGTATTTTGAACAAGCACTTGATATGGATTCGACATACGCCCTCGCTTATTCGGGCCTTGCTGATTCTTATACCACCCTTGGAAACTTCAATGTGCTCCCGCCGGAAGAGACGTATCCCAAAGCAAAAGCGGCTGCCTCAAAAGCACTGGAGATTGACAGCGATCTGGCCGAAGCGCATGCTTCGTTGGCCCTTGCTGTCATGTACAATGATTGGGATTGGACACGCGCGGAAGCAGAGTTTAGACGAGCCATCGAGTTAAATCCGGGATATGCATTAGCACATGGCTGGTATGCCCTTTTCCTTACGGTTACCGGTCGCTTTAAGGAAGCGACTAAAGAGCGAGAACGAGCGAAAGCATATGATCCCCTCTCCGTGATTGTAGCTGCTGAGACGGGACTTGAGTACTATTTTGAGAGAAGATTTGGTGAGGCCATTCAACAATTCCAGAAGACCCTCGAAATGGATCCTCTCTTTGTTGCCGCTCGCATTCCCTTGGGCGGGGCTTACATTCAAGAATCGATGTACAAAGAGGCGATGGACGAATTACAGTGGGCCAGCATATTCTCTAAGGGTCATCCGATTTCAGTTGCTGCTATCGGATATGGCTTTGCGGTTACGGGGAGGAAAGAGGATGCTTTAATAATGCTCGAACTTCTGCAGGAACGTTCCAGTGAGGAGTATATTGCACCCTATTTTATTGCGGTTGTTCATGTGGGCCTTGGCAATGACGAAGAAGCGTTCGAATGGCTTGAGAGAGCCTATGAGGAAAAGGATGGCTCCATGGTATTCCTTAAAGTCGAGCCACTTTTCGACAGCATTCGCCCGGATGCAAGATTTGCTGCGTTGCTTAAAAAAATGGATCTGGCGGATTAAGCCTATGTGAAATAATATCGAGATCAGTTCCGACTCCAAGGGCTAAACCGGCCAGAACAAACCATGCTAAACTACCAAATCCTATTCGAAATCAGCCGGCTGCTTGCCGCCGAAACAAATATTGCCAGGCTATTGCCTCTTGCAATGGATAAAATCATCGAGGCGGCAGGAGCACAGCGCGGCATGATTCTGGTTTGCGGCGAGGATGGTGAGCTGCTGTTCGAAACGGCACGCAACCGTGACAAAATGGATATCGCACAGCCCGAATTTGAAATCAGCAAAACAATTATCGATCCTGTTCTGAAAAATGGCGAACCGGTCTTGCTGGAGAACGCTGTCGATTCTGAAAGTTTCGGAGGCAGCGAGAGCATTAAAAAGCTGAGAATTCTTTCCGTAGTCTGCGTGGCGCTGAAGCACGAGGGCAGCATCATCGGTGCAATTTATATCGATAATCGCAAGGTGACTGCTCTTTTTAACGAAGACACGCTGCATTTATTGACAGAGTTTGCCAACCTCATTGCTGTCGTGGTCAAAAACGCTCTTCAACATCGCCAGCTTCTGCAGCGTCAGCAAAAACTGGCGGCAGAGCTAGCTGAGGAAAAAGGATACGGTCAGATCGTTGGGAAAAGCGAGGCGATGGCACGCGTCCTGAGCCTGGTGGATGATATTGCCGATTCGGATGCGACAGTGCTGATCTCAGGCGAAACAGGCACCGGCAAAGAGCTCATTGCGCGGGCGCTGCATGCGAAAAGCTCCCGCAAAAACCACGAATTTGTCGCCCTTAACTGTGCCGCATTGCCGGAAAACCTGCTTGAGTCTGAGCTATTCGGCCATGAAAAAGGGGCATTTACAGGCGCGCACCAACGGAAAGCTGGCTGGTTTGAAGCTGCAAATAATGGAACCTTGTTCCTGGATGAGATTGCGGAATTGCCCGCGCCGGTGCAGGTAAAGTTGCTGCGCTTTCTGCAGTCGGGCGAATACACGCCGGTAGGTTCCACAAAAACCAAGACGGCCGATGTCAGACTGATTTCTGCGACAAATTGCGACCTAAAGAAATTGATAAAAGAGAAAGCCTTTCGCGAGGATCTGTATTACCGGCTAAACACCATCGAACTAGGCCTACCGCCGCTGAGGGCACGATATGAAGATGTGATTGAAATCGCCGAATATTTTCTGTTGCGCTATCTTGCTCAATTCAAGAAGCCTGGCCTGCGCCTGAGTGACGAGGCAGGCACTTTTTTACGGCGTTATGAATTCCCCGGCAACGTCCGGGAGTTGGAGAACATGATGCAGCGGGCTGTGCTTCTTGCGCGCGGAGATGCAATCGAAATCGGCCATCTTATTCCGACATCACAAGAGTCACCGGTTGCAAGGATTCCGGGGGAGCGCGATTTCAA
>JAUXJX010000301.1 GCA_030624545.1 Bacteroidota bacterium
CCTTGCTGGATGCCAAGACGATATCACACGCCAGGGCAATGTTTGCTCCGGCGCCTGCGGCAACGCCGTTCACAGCACATACAACCGGCCTTTCCAAGTTGCATATTCCCCGTATGATCGGATTGTAGCTCTGTTCAACAATCTCTCCGATATCCGTCGGAAGATCCTCTCCGGACGGCAACGCCTCGACCAGATCTTGTCCCGCGCAGAAGGCACGTCCGCTGCCGGTCAGCAGGAGTGCTCGCACATCCGGATCTTCAGCGATTTCTTTCAGAATGGCTTGCAGCGCCTTCGCCATCGGTCGATTGAAGCTATTCAAGACATCCGGACGGTTCAGAGTGATTCGGGCGACGCTTTGCTCAAGCTCATAAAGGACAGATTTGTTTTCCATAACGGAGCGGCCTTTCTTTGCAGTATTATAGGTATCTTCAGTCCTATTCGGTGTTGAAAATCACCTTACTAGATGCATTTGAAATGTTCGAATGGCTGCTGACAATTATTGCAATAATGGAGTGATTTGCAGGCTGTGGAGCCGAACTCGCTTCTTAGCTCGGTCTTGTTCGAGTCACAAAACGGGCAAATAATTTCTCTTAAAGTTCCGGATGAATCCTGCTCGGAGGCCCTCCCGGGTGGCGCGATACCGTATTCTTTCAGTTTTAGCTTTGTTTCCTCGCTTAGCCAATCGGTGGTCCAGGAAGGAGAGAAAACCGTCCGCGTTGTAACGTTTTCGAAGCCTTTTTTCTGCAGGGCTGAAACAATCTCCTCTTCAATCACCTTCATCGCCGGGCAGCCGGAGTAGGTTGGCGTAATCACTACCCGAACGGAGTCGTCCTGTAATTCCACTTCTCGCACTATACCCATTTCTACGATGCTCAGAACGGGAATCTCCGGGTCATTTACCTCGGTCAGGAATTGGAAGATTTCTTCTTTTGTCGGAGGCACTCAGTAACCACTCCTTAGTTTTTGTCTTTACTTGCTTCCATGCGAAAGCTGTAAGGAGGTGTTTGAATTGATCATTATTATTGCCGCCTGCGTCGGAGGCAGGAGGAATCTCCTTGACGACTGCCTGCAAAAGTCAGGCATTCCCAGTATCCTGTTCATAACCCTAAAAGGATTCCTGCGGAATGACACGGAATGACATAGTGGACTCAATTGTGGAAAATGCTAGCTTTTCTTACCATTTAGCCTCCGGAAAAGAGCGGGTGAGGATCTGCATCTCCGTGAGCATGTGGCCCAGGTATTCTGTATGAATGCCCTGGCGGCTACCTGAGGCCATATACTGTTCTGCGTCGGGGACTGCCAGGGTGGCCTCAGTCAAGGCTTCACTGACATTCTCACTCCATTTGGATTCAATGGATTTCAAATCGACAGAAATGCCCTTTTCGAACAGCAGGTCATCCACTTTATCCGCCTGAAAGATTTCTCCGGTGTACATCCACAAATCATTGAAGGCGGACTGGATTCTTTGATGACTCTCATCCGTGCCATCGCCTAACCTGAGCACCCATTCACGGCTGTGGCGAAGATGGTACCTGTCCTCTTTGACAGCCTTGGCCGCAATTCCGGCCAGCTCTTGATGACTTGAGTGCTGCAACTCTTCCAAAAGATGAAAACTGAAGACATCGAATAGGAACTGGCGTGCGATCGTGTAGGCAAAATCGCCATTCGGCTGTTCAACCAACATCAAGTTTTTGAATTCGATGGCCTCGCGGAAATAGGCAAGGTCATCCGCAGTCCGGCCTTTATTTTCAACGCTGCCGGCCAACTGCAAGAAATTGTTGGCCTGGCCGATGCAATCGAGGGCGATGTTTGTCAGCGCAATGTCTTCCTCCAGAATCGGCCCGTGGCCGCACCATTCCGACAGCCGATGCCCGAGCACAAGGCGGTCGTCTCCCAACCGCAGCAGGTATTCAAACAGCGCGTGACGTGAATCGTCATCCATCACAGGTTCTTGACGCCTCGCGGTATTTTGTAGAACTGCGGATGGCGGTAGATTTTGTCGGCGGCGGGTTCGAAAAAGGTGGGGTTATCTTCGGGAGTCGTGGCCGTAATGTTCTTCGATTCCACGACCCAAATATTGACTGCCTCGCTACGTCTCGAATATACGTCACGGGCGTTTTGCAGCGCAATTTCCGCATCGGGTGCATGAAGGCTGCCTGCGTGTTCGTGGGGCGCCCCCGTCTTGGCTTGAACGAATACTTCCCAGATCGGCCACTGGCTGTCACCTTGATGATTCTGATCTTTTGACATCGGGGATCCCTTAAGCTGCCCTTTTCTTTGCGGCATATGCGCCTGCTGCGTCTCTTACCCATTTGCCGTTTTCGTGTGCGATCCTGCGTGCCCGCATTCGCTGCCGGTTGCAGGGTCCATTTCCCTTAATTACTGCAAAGAATTCATCCCAATTCAGTGCGCCAAAATCCCAGTTCCCGGTTTTCGAATTGTATTTGAGATCGGGATCAGGAAGGGCGACGCCTACTACGCTCGCCTGTGGAACGGTCAGATTTACGAAGCGCTGGCGCAGTTCATCGTTGCTTTGCAATTTGACTTGCCATTTCATCAGTTCGGCGCTGTTCGGGGAGTCTTTGTCCGGCGGGCCAAACATCGTTAAGGACGGCCACCACCAGCGGTTGACCGCATCCTGAACCATCCTTTTTTGCTCGGGCGTACCCTTCGCCATGGTTGCCACAATCTCATATCCCTGCTTTTTGTGGAAATTCTCTTCCTTGCAGATGCGAATATTGGCGCGCGAATAGGGGCCATAAGAGCATTTTGCCAGCATGGTCTGGTTCACGATGGCGGCGCCATCCACAAGCCAGCCGATGGTACCGATATCGGCCCAGGTTAGGGTAGGGTAGTTGAAAATGCTCGAGTACTTCGCTGTTCCGTATAGAAGCTGGTCGACTACTTCACTGCGATCGACGCCAAGGGTCTCAGCCGAACAATACAGGTACAGACCATGACCGGCCTCGTCCTGAACTTTCGCCAGCAGGCCCATTTTGCGGCGAAGTGACGGAGCCCGTGTAATCCAGTTGCCTTCAGGCAGCATGCCCACAATCTCCGAGTGGGCGTGCTGGGAAATCATGCGAATCAACTGTTTTCGATACCTTTCCGGCATCCAGTCTTTCGGCTCGATTTTTTCTCCCGCCTCAATGCGGGCCTCAAAGGCGCGAAGTTTGCTTTCGTCTTCCATAGCGTGGGGATGCTTCCTCCTGTAAATGAGGAGTCATTTTTGATTTTCGGTAAAGATATAATAAAAATGCACTAAAGACAAGCGCCAGGTTGGAAAGGAAATTCCTCTGAAATGACTCGGCAAGCCACGAAATCATTCTGCAACAATTTCGAAATCACCTCCGAGCCGTTCTATCGGCATTTTGAGGTAGCTTGACGGCACGTTATCACCTTGTTACTTATCGATTTTGTCAAGGTTCAATTCAGATATTTTGACCGGACTTGTTTGATCAGTTGGCCAGCGGGCCTGGAGATGATCGACTAGGTAGAGATTGATTACAGCCAATTCTCCACACTTAGACCTGGAACTCTTTCGAACCCACGCAAATTATTGGTCACTAAAGTTGCGGAAAGGCTTATGGCGTGAGAAGCGATCAGCATATCCATACTCCCAATCACATTACCTTTGCTTTCTAAAGAGGCTCTTATGATCCCATAATGGAATGCAGCAATTTGATCAAAGAGGACAATTTCCAGCGGAGCAAGAAAAAGACTCAAAGCATCCCTGTTTCGTTCAGGCTGGCTGCTCTTCGCTACACCATATTCAAGCTCCGCCACGCTAATAGATGAAATGGCTATGTCTGTAATTGGGAGAGGCCGGAGTTTTTCCAATACTTGCTCCGGTCTCTTTTTTATCAGATAGATGCAGATATTGGTGTCCAACATGTAGCGCATCAAAACATCTCTCGATCTTCACCATCGGGTTGTTTCCGTTCAGCCATGAAGTCCTCGGTGAATTGGTCAAGACTGCTCTCCAATGAGTCCC
>JAUXJX010000319.1 GCA_030624545.1 Bacteroidota bacterium
CATTAAGGAACGCAAAAAACGTGGCCAGCATCAATGAATTAAATATATCTCCGTACACGTAGAACGTCCATACAGTAATGTCACTTGGATTATTGATAACCGAACTATAAACCACGTATCCAACCATAAAAAGGCCACAGAAAATGTATGATAATTGCTGTCGACGAAATCTACGGGCCAGCCACGTGAATAAAACTACTGCAAGAAATGCAGCAACCATATTAAGCACTTTTGCAAAGAGTTCAGCTTGTGCCGCCTCCAGATGCCATGAGAAAAGATTGAATCCAGTTATATCATAATACTTGAGGAATAGTGATTTCTTGATCGGCTTCAGAATCCAAAAGCTTGTAATTATCAAAAAGAAGTAACTAAACATCAATAGCGAGAGCGGTAATTCGTCCCGCTTAATATCCAATACTGCCTTAATTGGATTTACCATGGGATTTCCTCTCTATATCGATCCTCAAAAACATCCTAAGTGTACATTGAGAGTCATAAGTAGAACCGTGGCGCCTTCGCCAGGGTGAACTTCCGTAAATAACCCTAGAAAGCTCTCCAGGGGGCTTTTCGATCTTTGATTCTGCATATTCTTTTCGCCAGAATTAGGTGCCATCGCCTTCCTCCCAAAAGCCTATCCTTTCAAATGGATTCACAATGCTCGAAGCAATATTGATGAGATGTGCGGCAATTCGTTTTAAATACCTGGTGTACAAAGCGCACGATACGGCGTCCCCTGAACCTAAGGTTTCATCTTTCTCTTTTATCAAGTCCGTGTCAATTTTATCGCAAAGCCTCAAGACCCACCTGTTTTCAGTTATCAGCTTGCGGGCTTTTTCTTTGCTGGATGATGTGATCATCGGCGGCAGGCTCTGAAAGACCTTTGAAACTGTGGATTCGATCTTCTTAATGTCATCCTCAAATGCCCCGCATTTCAACCTTTTGGGATGCGCGACAGCCAGATCCATTATGTTTTTCGTATAATCCCCGATTCGCTCAATGTCGATTACAATGGTGGTAAGAATCAATCCGGGTATTATGTTTATGCCGCCGGTAATGGCCAGATGCTTTAGAACCTTGCGGCGAACGGTGCGCTCATACTCATTAACCATCTCGTCTCTTTCATAAACATGGCTCCCGATGTCGCCACTATCGCTTTCACGTAAAGATTTTGACGATTCTCGAAACATTTCGAATGTGCTTTCAAGCATAGTCTTCGAATCGTTCAAAGCCTGCGTTAAGGAGTTGTCTTTCCTCCAAAGTTCATAGACTTCTTTGAATCTTAGCATAGCTCATCATCCTATTAAAGTAATTAAGAAAATTGGTATTAAGAAAAACACGACAACAATATAGAGAAGTGGAATCAATTTTGACCGAACGGACCATTCTGCAAGTGATTGAGCAAGGTAAATTGGAATGGCCCTGAAATTCCAAATTATGAGGATGCCAAATATGTTGAAGAGCAGATGGGCAAAAGCGACCGTAACCGCCGCTTCACTAGCCGTAACCAGTGCAGCTAGCATCGCCGTAACAGTGGTTCCGATGTTCGCCCCCAGGGTAAACGGAAAGATTTGTCTTAATGTCAAAATGCCAGCCCCGACCATTGGAACGGCCAACGAAGTGGTTATGGAACTGCTTTGCACCAATACCGTGCAGATGAGGCCCAAAAATAAGGCTCTAACAGCGGTCTTGAACAAAGTCTTGTCGAAGAACGCTTCAATCTTGCCAATGACCAACGCCTTCAGGTTAACCACGATATAACGAAGCGCAATAAAAAGAAAGCTGATGGAGACGATGAGCATCACGGTGCCGGAATGAGAGGTGAGATCCGTTATCAGATGCACAGTCGGCGTAACGATGGTCTTGAGGGGATTTATTAATTCCAATCCTCCGGATTCCTTCAATTGATGGGCCAGGAAGGAAGAACTTGTCCCCAGGATGTTTGTTGTCAATTGCAATGGAAATAACACCAAAACGGTCATCAAATTGAAAAAATCGTGCACAGTCGCTGCAGCAAAAGCTCTTTTGAATTCCCCAGACCTGGAAATATGCCCAACCGAAACGAGGGTATTCGTCACACTCGTGCCAATATTAGACCCCATAATGATTGGTATTGCACGAGTAACATCCAGTGCGCCGCCGGCAACTAATCCCACCGTCATGGAGGTTACCGTCGAGGAACTTTGCACCAGGCTTGTGGCAAGTACGCCAATAAACAATCCGACAAAAGGGTTCGATGTTGTTGATAACAATTTTTCCGCAAAATCTTTGCCAAAAAACTTAAAGGAATCACCCATTAGAGAAATGCTGACAAAGAAAATGTATAGCAACCCCAAAAGAAGAAAGAATCTCAGGAGTCGTGGCATGGCGAGTTGTTTGATTTTGTTAATCGGCGGTATCTTTCTTGAAGGAGTTGATTACTATTATGATTTTCTATTCCTGGCGTTTGACACCAAGCAGTGAAAACTTTCTGGAAGAATCGCCTGGTTGCAAATATACAGTCACCCTTTTGCTCCATTTGGTTTCACGACCCCGCTTCAGACGAAGAGATATCTCCCAGATATTGACGTCTCTTTCTTGGGTGATTTGATCAACAGGTAATGGAATGCACGTGCTGTTGCCAAGATTCTCCTCAATATTTGAAACACCTGCAGGAGTGCGTAATTCCCAGCGATATTGCGAGCCTTCCGATTTTTCCAGCCCCGTTTCCACGGCCAGGTCCTCAAAGCAGAGCTCCTGTTTGCCACTGGAGGAATTGTGAAGTTCGAAGTTATCCAGCGGAGCCATCCTACCGAACCAATACTTCCCGACGATGTCTCGCCGTTCGATGAGTGTCTGCAGCAGATACTCGGCAGCCTCTGGGTCCGAATACTGGCCTGTCTCTACGGCAGCTCTTAGCTGCTCATCGGTAAAAGACATGACCAGCTTTGCGCCCCAATAACCGTCCAGATTGGTCATGTTTTCAAATGCCGGATTTGGGGTGATAAACTTGTATTTTTGCGGGTGGAAATTCTTGGTTTCATAATGACCGATGGAGCGATAAGGGATATTCCATTGCTTTTCCCAAGCCTTCACATGCGCGCCCAGCGTGATCGTATTCAAAAAAATCCGATGCGGATCGAAACTGTTTTCAAAGCCGATTTCCGGCGGCATGGGTTCGTTCCCTTGGCTGCCCAGCGTGGAACCAAAATCGAGGAGATAGTGCTTGACATATCCTGCTTCGTCATAGGCGTCGTAGGAGTTGTTCGCCTTGGTGTCATAGTGATTAAGCCAGGCCGCAAAGACCCGTAGACCCCTTAGTTCTCTTCTGTGCTGGTGAGCGATGATGTCGTTGGGGTCGTCTTTCCGTGTGCCCTTGTATTTAAAAGGACCCATTGGGCTGCCGTGGATGTATTTGCTCGCCACGGCCCGAATCCTGCCATCCGGAAGGCGATGGACCCTGGCGAGGATCTCCTCCAGATCCCGCCGATTCATAAGCCGCCTACGTCCCTTCTCATCCGCAAACTTGACATCCTCGCCCAGCTTTAGGATATTCGGGTCGAAATAGACAATGTAGTTCTCGGGAACATGATATCCGGCGGCATAAAATAATTTGGTCGATACGACCTCCGCCCCGGTGTTCAATTCCGAATAGCCGATCGGTTCAAATTTGATCACATAGCCGACTCCGCTGCCGTCTCTAATTTGAATCCCTGGCGTAACTCCCTCCGCTTTGGCCCTGATGACCGTCCAAGGTTCATTCGTGTCTGGTCCGTCTCCCGTGTCTGGTCCTTTGGCAACCTCTTGCGGGGACATCCGCTTTTCAGCATTCCGATTGGTGAACCAACTCGAATTCGCCACTTCGCCGAAAGCA
>JAUXJX010000327.1 GCA_030624545.1 Bacteroidota bacterium
AGATTGAAAGAGGTCGATCAGAGCCAAGAAAAGTAGATAAAGAATAGCTTTGTTCATTGTAATACAGATGGGCTATGATTGATGCAAACGGAACATGCAACGATCCCCAATACAGATATCCTCCGTATGAAGCCAAAGCCCCTCCTGCATAAGTAAGGGCTGTCACAAAATCAGGCTCATAATCTGTAAATTCCCAAACCGATTCCCATAAATTGGCATGACTTTGTGTTAAACCTCCTGCCGGTATTACCGGACTCATGATCAATCCGGCAGGAGCAAGTGAATTAATGGAAAGTTCAAGTGCAGGCCAGGTTGTGGCGAAAATCCTGCCCTCATGAAAAACAAGGAAGGCGCCTTCATTATCCATATTGCCTACGACATCGAATTGAAAAGGATCAGTTGAATTTCCAGTCCAGCGCAAAATACTTCCACCTCCATCTTTATTCAGCACTGACGTATATAACACATCATTGACTACAAGCCACGGCCGAATATTGGCATATTCTGCGTAAATCTTAGAACCTATAAAGGCCTCTGTTGTTGTATTAAAAGCAAAGAGTATAATCTCACCATCTATGGAAGGACCTGCCAAAAACACAACATCACCCAGGCTGCCTGCAGAACGGATTCCGGATAAAGATTGGATTAACGGATCCGCTGGGGTTTTATCAATTAGGGTCTGTGTTTGAGTGTCATAAAGAAATATATAAGCGGGACGCCAGTCTCCATATCCTGTAGGATATTGGCTTTGACTGAATTCACAAACCATTGAGGGTGTCTCATATGGGTCAGGCGCTCTGTTGAATTTTTCTCCCATTACCCACAATACATTACAAAGCATATTCGACATTGTGCCAAACCATAGATGGTCACCTGATTTAGTCATGCCCCAGATGTATGCTGCATTTACTTTCGGATTTCCTTCAGTTGAGAAAGGATCTGATATAAACGAATTACCAATACCATTATAACCTTCATCAGGATTGGCTTTGGCCAATAATTCTGAAATAAAATCCGGTTGTTCAATCCAATATTCAGAGCAATTCTCAGGATGGTAAAGATTTAACCAATAATTCATAAGAGAATCGGCATCAATGGATTGAGCTAACAAATTTTGGCAAAACAAGCAAAGCAAACAACAATAAATGATTTTCCCCAAACGCTGTTTCCAAATGAAACAAAACATATTAGACATCATAATAAATCCTCTTGTTTTCTATGTACATAACATTTCGCTTCACGCGCGGCGGGATTTCAATGCACAGAACATTCAAAAAAAGTAAAAACTTTGAAAATGCACAAAACCAACCCAGATCGCCATCGCCCGCCGTCGCTGTGCAAGCGGTTGTTGTACCTTATAGACTTCGCCCATGCCACCTTCCCCGAGCTTGTCGAGAATTTTGTAGTAAGATATGGTTTGGCCGATCATGATGGTTTTCGATTGACTCTGTCGGTAGAGTCAAACTCGGAAAGATATTTCACTATAGATACAAAATTTGAGCGCAGGTGTCAAGGCTTCTGGTAGAGTCAGTTGATATGTTTCTGCCATAAGGGAACGGTAAAGTCCACACTATTGCCAAAGTGTGAATGGGATTAAGAGGGCACGTGTTGCACGATTTTCGAACTATTACATTCGAAATAGGAAGTCTCCGATTCAACAAGATTGGGAATTTGAGCCTTTGAACAAAGTTAGCGTCTGCTCGGTGATTCTCTCTTTAATCAAAGGCATTGAGGTCACTCAGAGAAGATTGTACTTAACGTCTTCGAGCTCCCTAATTTTTTTCTTGCTTCGATAAACCATACAAATGGCGGGTACGTGTGGGAATCGAACCCACCTCCCAACGCGTCTGCGCCAGGACTACGGATTTGAAGTCCGCGGAGGCCACCAGGCTCCCATCCATACCCGCAAGTCTATTCTCGAACACCGAAACACCGAAAAAAAACCTAGCATTACATACCGGAGGAATGAGGTAAAAACAGCAGTAAGAGCCTTCTGAAAGAGAATTCAGGGACAATATCAGAAGGACTATTTGTTTTCAATCAATCGGTGTTGTCCAGTGTTGAATCAATTTGTGTTAATATAGTTATTCGCTCCCTCGCATTCCAAACATAATTCAGTTGAGCAGATCATAGCTCTAAAATGACAATGCGTGTAGTGCCGGTCGAGGCTTGTGGCAAAAAAGATGATGGGTGGTTACGAAAAATCAACCAGTCGGACCCCTCACCAATCCTTCCTCGGCGGCGGCGTCCCAAAAGGATACAGCCGATCGATAGGGGCGTGCCGGTAGTCCAGGGCGTCCAGCCGCGTGGTGCCAACCCAAGGTCCCGGGGCACCCACTACCAGGATGGTCTTGGCATAGCCTGTTTCATGGAAGCCTCGTCGAAAATGCACACGGGACTTGACCACGAACACGTCATAGTCGTCGGGCTCGACCGGGCCGAAGCGAAGCCGCTGCGGAACTGTAATCTGCTCGTAGGCCGGGGTAACGATGAGCATGTTGCCGTCTCCGTACTCGATGGCCGCCACGCGATCGTATGACCATTGCGGGCCAAAGTAGCGGACGGTGCCCGTAATCCGAACAGGCTCCCCGGCCTGTGGACCGGTGAAGCCGCCGACCTCCATGTCGAAAGCATCTCCGGGGGCTGCGTTGTGGGCCGCCAGGGAATCGAGTGCCCGCTCGTCTCGAAGCGCAGAATAGAGGACGCCGTTCACTTTTTGTCTAATGAGCTGCCGGAGAATCCAGGTAGCGTCCCCGGGGCGGTCTGAGTAATCACCCAGAACCACCGGCGTCTCACCGGCGGCGATGGCTTGCCGCGCCCGGCGGACAGCCTCTCCAGGCATGGGGAAGTCGCCATGGGCGAACTCTTTCCTAACCCGCCAGATGAATTCGGCCATGTCGTCGGCGATGCGGTCGGCCAACGCCTGATCATTGTTGGTCATGACGTGGACGGCGGCTCCCACATCCGGGACGTCGGACCAGGGGTAACCGTAGAAGATGCTCACGTAAGCGTCGGGCTGCCGGGCTTCCCAGCGCCGCGCCCGCTCCATAATGTCCATAGACGGAGATTGGCCGGTCCACTGCAGGACCGTGGCCGTGATGATGGGAGGCTTTCTGGTGGCCGTAGTCGGCGTGTAGGCCCCTCGCATGACATCTCGCAAGAATCGCGCTGCCCGCTCTCCTTGGAGGTAGGCATCGTAATGGGGATAGCGTTTGGTTACGAAGGCGCCGTCCGCCCAGCGGAGGAATTCCGCATCCTCGTTGCCGTGGAGATCGAAGGTTCCTACGATGGGGACGTCCTCCCCTACCAACTCGCGGACTCGCCGGGCAATCTCAGCCTCAGGCCTGGGGATGTCCCGCACCGCCATGGCGCCGTGGAGGGCCAGATAGACGCCGTTCACCGGCATCTTCGAGCGCATTTCCTCCAGGATGAGACCCATGAAGTGCTCGAAGCTTTCTTTCGAGTTCCAGCTTCGCGAAGAGCCGCCAAACACTGTGTAAGGTGAGGTGATCCCGACAAGCTCCATGTCTCCGTACTCCTGCGCCTGATTCACAAAACCTCGGATGTAAGAACCTGCCTCTAATACCTCATCGCCATGCAGTGGTGGGCGTATCCGTGTCCAGTCCTCTACTTCTGTGTCCCCACCTGGACAAAATGTACAGGTTTCATGCTGGTAGCGAATTACGGCGACGCGAAAGGCGGCTGAGGAGGCGGAATCGTAATCGCCGGCGCAGCCGGTGAAGAGTGGAAGCATAAGGAGGAAAAGAGAAAAAACCAGAGCTAGAAACAGAATGCGGAATCCAACTGAAGGTCGCATTGACACGTGCAT
>JAUXJX010000544.1 GCA_030624545.1 Bacteroidota bacterium
ATCAACTATTCCCTCCCCTCCACCAAACTCCGGTCCTTCTCAAAATCCCACATGGTTTTGCGTTTCAGGTCGGCGGCGGCAAGCATGTAATCGATATAGGCATTAAGAAAGGAGAATTTGGCCTGGGTTAATCTGTCTCTGTCGAGGGCGAGCTCCTGGCCGGTAATGTCGCCATTGTTGAAACGTTCGAGTGAAATGTCGAAGGCCCGCTGGGCGACTTCCTGATTCTTGCGCAGAACTTCCAACCGGCTTTCGGCTTCATTCAATCTGCCCACGACGTCCCGCACCTCACGGGCAATGGTCTTCCTTTGCTCTGCCAGACCCAATTCCGTCTCACGCAAACTCGCCTCCGCGGCGGCCACTTCGGCGGAATTCACGCCCCAATCCCACAAGGGCATGGATAAGGTAATAACCACGCCGCGATTGTTCGGCCTTCTTCTCATATCATCGATGCTGGAATTCCAGAGCTCGCCAGGTGACGAGCCATAAGGCAAGAGGGGATCGCTGATTCCCGTAATGTCATAAAAAACCGAGATGTCTGCTCGGATTTCACTGCGGGCATCCGCTTCCTTTACGTCGATTTCAGCCAACTCGACCGCGATTTCGTTTTCCCGCATTTCGGAACGATTCGCCAGCGCCAATTGAATTGCCCGGTCCAATTCTACAATCATCGGCGTGTAGTCAAAATCCGTTTGTACGCCCACCTGGTCTGCAAGCTTCAACCCAATCAATTGCTTGAAGAAATCCTCGGTTCTTTCCAGGGTGCCCTCTGCCGCGACCAAATCGTTCTTGCTCTCTGCCAAATCCACCTCCATCTGCAGCGCCTCCACCTCGGGAATCAAACCGGCCTCGAATTTTTGAGTGGCAAGATCGTATAACTCCTGCTGCTGTTGCATATCATCCTCTGCGATTTCGGCCTGGCGGGTCGCACGGTATAAATTAAAAAAAGACTGCGTCACAATATAGATGATATCCAATTCGCTCCGCTTATAGACTCGCGAGGTGCGCTCGTAATTCAGATTGGCATTTTTCAACCCCAGCTTTAATCGATTAATGGTGAAGAGGGGCTGCTGAAAACGCAAGCTGAGAGAAGTATAAACCTCCCGCCGCTTGACATCTTCAGTCAGATCCGTCTTAAAAGTCTGAACATCGCGATGATACACCTGGGAACGACGCGTGAGTCTTCCATCCGTGGGCAACGGCTGATTGATATCAAAGATGCCCTGGTAGCGCAAGCGGCTGGTCGTATTGAACCCCGGCAGAGCATCCTGTACGGCGATTTCACTAACCGATTCACTCCAGCTCGGGAGATCCAAGCTTAAATCTGCAGTGGTTTTGAAACGGCCTTTGGCGGCTGTTAAATTCTCTTCCGCTTGCACCAGGCTCAACCGCAACGTCTTCAGTTGGTAGCTCTGTTCGAGGGCGATATCGACGGCATCCTGCAATTTCAGAATAGTCCGATCCTGTGCCGCGGCTGGGTTGGAAGAACCCAAAACTCCGATCACAATTATGACCATCATGCAAAAGTGATTTCCTTTTTGGGCTTCAATCATTTTTGTTCCTCCTGATATTGCTTTGATATGAAAGTATGGGTATAGAACACGGATTACGCGGATAACGCAGATTCGCGCGAATCCAAAGAATCACAATCCGTGAAAATCCGCCGAATCCGTGTCATCCGCGTGCTATTATTCGTATCTTAACGCTTCAATGGGACTAATATTCGCGGCGCGGCTGGCAGGAAAAGTGCCGAAGATGATGCCTACCGCGCCTGAGACGCCAAAAGCCAAAATCACCGACAACGGCGTCACGATTGTGGTAAATTCCGCGATGCTGTCAATGAAAAGTGACATTGCCACCCCCAGAGTGATCCCGACCAATCCACCGACAAGGCTAAGACCAACTGCCTCGACAAGAAATTGAATGAGGATTTCCTTCCTTTTCGCACCAATCGACCGCCGGATACCGATCTCCCGCGTGCGTTCCAGGACCGTGGCCAGCATAATATTCATGATGCCGATCCCGCCTACGAGCAAAGATATGGCTGCAATCGAACCGAGCACCATGTTGTAGATGCGCGTTTCCCGCTCTTCCTGTTTCAAAAGCTCGAAGGGAATGACGATGTCAAAGTCATCATTATCATGGTGGCGCCGCTTTAAGATTCGACGAATGATGGCCGCACTCTCCAGCAGTTTTTCCGAAGCCCCCACCTGCACAGTTAATTGATCGATTTCGCTGGCTAATTGCTCCTCTTTGTCAAAGCGCCTCAACATCGATGAGAGCGGAATGTAAATATCCTGGTTCAAGTTGCGTGCCGCTAACTCGCCGACGGTCTCGGTGAAAAGGGATTTGCTGCCCATCGTGCCGATTACTTCAAACCACTGATCGTCGAGCTTGATTTTTTTGCCCAAAGGATCTTTCACCGGAAAAAGATTTTTAGCCGCCTCTGCTCCCAGTATGCAAACGCGCTGCTCCCTTTTATGATGTTCGTCATTCAAGAACTCGCCCAGTCTTGTCTCGTAATTGAGGATGTTCCTAAAATCCGGCGTCACGCCGACAAGGGTTGCCTTGGTGGATTTATCTTCGTATTTGGCCTCCGTGTCGATCTCCGCC
>JAUXJX010000437.1 GCA_030624545.1 Bacteroidota bacterium
GAACTGCTCGTAAGATCTGGGATCGGATGAGAAAGCAGAATATATGGTACAGTACCAAATTGAAAAGCCGATACGAAGAGGCATAATCGGCCGCGTGTTCGGAGGATCAAAAAAGAAGCAAGTGGTTTCGCTCGTATCAAACTACGAGTCGATTTCGAGCAGGACGAAAGAGAATATGGCCTTCGATATTTCAAGAGTGGAGCCGGGCCAATATGAATTTCTTGTGGAAATCACCGATAGAAATTCAAACCAGAAAAAGTCCCGGAAGATTTCGTTTGAGATAGTTGAATAAGATGAGTAGAAGACCGATTGCTTGAACTAATTGAAATCGGAACCCACCTTTTTTGTAGACTGAAATTTCTCTTCTATTTGCAGCAGCATGACTGATTGCCTATGTGTGGTATTTGCGGAGTAATCGAAAGAGACGCGGATAATTCGAAGCTTGTCCGAAGAATGGCCGATTTGCTGGCGCATCGAGGGCCCGACGACGCCGGCGTCTATCAGTCCGGGGATTTTTGTCTCGGTCACCGCCGTCTCAGTATCATCGATCTGGTCACCGGCAGCCAGCCCATTCTTAACGACGACAAAACACTCGCCATCGTCTTTAATGGGGAGATATACAATTATCGCAAGCTGCGCAAAGAGTTAGTCGATGAGGGGCTTCGTTTTCGAACCCAGTCGGATACGGAGGTTATCTTACGTTTGTATGAATCGCACGGCGTCCAATCGTTTGAGCGCCTGAACGGCATCTTTGCTTTTGCGATTTTGGATGAGCGAAACCATCCAGCCAAATTGGTCCTGGCGCGGGACCATTTCGGCATCAAGCCTTTGCATTATTATGAAAAAGACGGGCTGTTCATTTTCGCATCGGAGCAGAAGGCCATTCTGATTCATCCCCGTGTTGAAAGACAGCTCAATGCGCAAGCTTTGCACTACCATCTGAACCTGAGATATACCCAATCTCCTGAGACGCTTTTCAAAGGGATCCACCGTCTTCCACCGGCCCATTATATGGTTGTGGAACAGGGGCAGATCCGCAAAATTGAGGCATACTACAATCTCAGACCTGAAATTAACTATGAAAAATCGGAAGCTGAATGGCTGGAGGAGATTCCGAATTATCTAAAGCAAGCGGTAGAGCGTCAGTTGGTCAGCGACGTACCTGTCGGCGTTTACCTGTCCGGCGGCGTGGATTCCAGCGCCATCGTGGCCATGATGCGGGAAATCGGGGTAGAGAAAATCAAGACTTTTACTCTGGGATTCAACGAGCCTACCGACGAGTTGAATGACGCGCAGATTGTAGCGGATCGCTTTGACACCGAGCACCATGCACTTCGCATGGAGATGAACCCGATGCGATATCTGCCTGAAGTCATCTGGCATGCTGAAGAACCGAAGGTCAATTTGCTCCAGGGGTTTATAATGTCACAATTCGTTTCCCAACACGTCAAGGTTACGCTTGGCGGCCTGGGCGGCGACGAGCTTTTTTCAGGATATGACATACACAGGTATATTTATCCGTTCAACCGTCTGCACCGGGCCGTGCCCAGGGCGATCGAACAGAACATGCTGGCTAAATTGAGTTCCCTGGCTTATGCGTTGCAGACCAGGATGGGTTCTTTTGCGTCTGACGAATACCGCAGGGGTGTGCAGATGGTACTCGCGACCGGAAACATCGCAAAAAGTTATCTCATCTTGCGCAATGCGTGGGATTTCGATAAGGCGAATCTGGCAAATATCTACACGCCGCAATTTCTCGAGAGAAATCTCGAGCCGGTGATGAGCCAATTTGAGATGTTCTTCAGCCGCAATTCAGGACTGACGCCCCTTGATGAAGTCTACCTCGCTGAATTTCATTCGAAGATGGTGAATGATTATCTGCTAACGGAAGACCGCATGTCCATGTCCCATTCCGTAGAAGAGCGCGTTCCGTTCTTGGATCTCGATCTTGTGGCTTTGGGTTTCTCAATTCCGGCAAATCTGAAGATGCGGGGAAATCAAACCAAGTACCTGCTGCGCAAGGCGATGGGGCCGTATCTTCCGGAAAGAATTCTGCAAAAGAAAAAATGGGGTTTTACCTTCAATCCTTATTTGCAGTATCTCAAGGATTTGAAAACAACTGCAGAAACGATTCTTACAAAGGAAGCCATCGAAAGGGATGGGATATTCAATTATGATTATATTCGTTCTATCTTCGATGCAAAGCCTCATCCCAAAATGCGCTGGCACTACAACTTCATCTGGATGCTTACCGGCTTCTACATCTGGAAGCGGATGTTCCTGGACGGGAACGGCTTTGTTGAAAAAGAATTTTCGTTGGAAAAATATGTGGAAAAAATCTGATTGGGGCCGAATTATGATTTGTTGCCACTTAAGACGTTAGGAGAATAGAATATGTTAATAAAATACTTGGAAGCGGCAATGCGGCATGCACGCTACGAGATTCTGCTAGATGACGACAAATACTACGGAGAAATTCCGGAATGCAATGGAGTATATGCTACCGCGGGCAATCTTGAAGATTGCCGTGAGCAACTTGTGGAGGTGCTTGAGGAATGGATACTCTTTAGAGTGCATAGAAATCTTCCTCTACCAGAGATTAAAGGTATCAAATTGGTGATAAAGGAAGTGGCATAAATGCCTCGTTTCGGCCCTATCAAACGAAGGGATCTGATCCGTAACATGAAATCCTTCGGATTTGAAGGTCCTTTTTCTGGTGGGAGACATCAATTCATGATAAAGGATGACAAAACTGTAAGAATACCGAATCCCCACGAACGTGATATTGGTCGAGATCTACTGAAAAGAATATTGCGACAGGCGAAAATCAGTAAGGCTAAATGGGAAAAACTATGAGGGCTTTTTCTCCTTTTGTTTACGTGTTTTGAGACAAATTCACCATGACCCAGAGAAAATTGTGGTCTTAGTAATCAACGACTAGCCTGGATTATTCATAAGACTTTGCCACAAAGGCTCTAAGACACGAAGAATAAGACATTTTGAGGGTACGGTAAAAAATAGTTTCGGCTGTCAAATTCAATACTTCTTTTTTGTCTTAATTTGCCGATATTTTGATACTTTTGTGACTTGGAGTCTTCGTGGCTATGAATTCTTCAGGCTTGTAGC
>JAUXJX010000110.1 GCA_030624545.1 Bacteroidota bacterium
ATGGCAGCTACAACCGGCTTGGGAAAGCTTGCCAATCTACTCAGAAGTTGATTTCCCTTACGGCTGATCTCTTCCGCTTTTCCCGCCTGGGTAATCTTCAGGAATTCTTCGATATCGGCGCCTGCAATGAAATTGTCCTTCTTTTTGCTGATCAAGACGATCGCTTTAACTTCATCATCCTTTTCGAGTTCATCAAAAAGCCTGCTGAATTCCTCAATCAGGTCGAATGAAATCTTGTTGATTGTCTCGTTGGGCTGGTCCAGCCAAACAACGGCTACTCCGCCATCCTTCTCCAAATAAGTAAATGACATCCTGTTGTCTCTCCGATTTATGGTCTCATTCGGTGCGTGAATTTCAGATCAAGTCATCGGTCCCGTGGTTAATTCAATCTTTCCATGATAATCGCATTGCCGACGGCGCCCGCCGCGCAAGAGGCCACCAGGGCGAATTGGCCGTCTTCCCTGATGAGACGGTTCGCCGCCGTTGTGACAAGCCTGGCCCCGGTAGCGCCAAAAGGATGCCCAAGCGAGAGCGAACCGCCAAGGGTATTGAATTCATCCATCGGTATTTCACCGACCTTTTCCTCTTTCCCCAGGTTCTCCTTGGCAAATTGATCGGAATTCAGGCACTTCAAATTGGCGACAATTTGGGCAGCGAACGCTTCGTGGAACTCAAAAACCCGAATGTCTTTAAGCCCCATCCCGGTTTGATCCAGGACCTTGGGCGTGGAATATGCCGGTCCCAGGAGCAGTTCATCCTTTGGGTCTTGCGCAGTATAGGCGTAGGCTGTAATTGCTGCCTTTGGTTTGTATCCCAGCGCCATGGCACGTTCTTCAGACATCAGCAAAACTGCGGCAGCTCCATCGGTTAGGAAAGATGAATTGGCCGCAGTTAAGGTTCCGTAGGGTTTCACAAAGGCCGGATTCAGTTTCTGCAATTTCTCCAATGTGGAGTCAGCGCGTGGGCCGTTATCTGTACTTATGTTCTCGAATTTGGGTGGTACTCGAACCGGCACGATTTCGCCATCAAAGAGCCCGTCTTCTGCAGCCTTTGCCGCCGCCAGATGGGATCGAAGTGCATATTGATCCTGTTCTTCCCGCGTGACGCCCAGTCGCGCCGCGAGCCTATCGCAATCCTGTCCCATGGTTCTACCTGTCGAAAATTCAGAAACTGACGGAATTTCCGGGAGCAGATCCCGAAAACGAAGACCTTTGAGGAATTTTAAGTAGTCCAGGGGGCCCTTGTATTTCTGGGATGCGATAAGCTTATCACGAAATTTTTTTCTGTAGCGGATTGGAATATCGGACATGCTTTCGGTTCCGCCTGCGATGACAATATCAGCCTGGCCCGACTGAATCAAATCGGCCGCGTTCGTGATGGCCTGGTTTGAGGAGATACATGCCAATGTCACGGTATAGGCAGGAATGTGATCGGGAAGACCCGCCCCCAGTGCTGATTCGCGTGCCACATTGCTGGTCTGGAGGCTGGAAATGACCGTGCCCATGATTACCCTGTCGACTTCCTTCTTCTCAATGCTCGTCTTTTCCAGCAAGGCTTTGATGGCGAGCCGGCCCAAATCATATGAAGTTTGGTCGCGGTACTCCGTATTCGCCCGCATAAAGGGAATGCGGCAACCGTCTATCAGAACCGGCCTCCGGCCGTTGTTTGCGGATGATTTCATCAGTACTCTCTCCTTGAGAATGTGCGGCTCCTATTGAGGCATATGACCAACTGACATCAACATACAATATATGACCAGGAATAAGACTTTTCAATTTGCCTTTGGCTTACTCCGCTGGTCAGTTATTTTTATTCATGAACGCCGGCTGTAGACACTCGGTGTCACACGCCGTAAAGAAGTGGCTATTAAGGGGGTTTAAGAGAAAATGAATAGCCCCGTCCATTTGTCGGGCTTGGCCCCTTATGCATATAATAGATTTTCGTTCAGTGCCTTTGTGGCAGAATTATGTGAATAATGCAGACTATTTAATCAAATGTTTAAATTTCAATTTTTTGATATGGAATTTTTCAACTTATTTCCGATAAGTAAGCAAAAGAATGGAAGGCTCAACGGAGGTGGACCAGTTTGCACATGTGAAGGATAATCATAAGTCTTGAGTTTAGGGGGTGATGAGGGGCACAGCTAAAGCGGCGGCAAGTTTTGTCGCCGCTTTTTTTGAATGATAATCCGGCATCTTTCCTGGTGTATGTTCCCACTGACAAATAGTAGATCAAATCCGAATAGCCTATTTCTGTATGGAATTTTCTCAATAATACCCGTATTTTCTAAGCAACTGAATAGTAATGCTGGTATCACTCAGACCGCTCTCCCATAAATAGCTAAACAGTCGGCACTCAAAGGTCCAAGATGATTTGCAGGCTGTTGCCATTGCACGGGTTTTGATGGGCAATATAATAATAAGCCTGATCATTCTTTTTTGCGGCTCTTCCCACCTAGACGATCCTTACGAGGCGCTGCGCGAGAACATGGTATTGACTCAAATGGCACGCCGCGGAATAAGCGATGAAGCAACGCTCAAGGCCATGCGAACCGTAAAGCGGCATCTTTTCGTGCCACAAAAATACATCGGCAATGCGTATGATGACGGGCCCCTCCCAATCGGCTATGGGCAAACCATTCCCCAACCTTTCATGGTCGCCTATATGACGCAGATAATTGAGCCAGAGCCAAACTTCAAGGTGCTTGAAATCGGTTCCGGTTCGGGTTACCAGGCTGCAGTTTTGGCAGAAATAATCGACACTGTTTACACCATAGAAATCATCCCGGAACTTGGCGAACGCGCAGCTGCCAGATGGGAAAACCTGGGATATGAAAATGTCGAGTCAAAAATCGCTGATGGGTATTACGGCTGGGAAGAGCATGCTCCGTTCGATGCGATCATGGTCACGGCTGCAGCCGAGTACATCCCGCCGCCGCTCGTCGCCCAATTGAAAGACGGTGGTAAGATGGTGATTCCGGTCGGTTCCCCGTTTCTAACCCAGGTGCTGATGCTGGTCGAAAAGAATGGAGACAAAATAACGACCAGACGTTTGATGCCGGTTCGTTTTGTGCCCTTCCGCCGGAGCAATTGAAGGCTGACTTCTGACCCCTGGCCCCTGATTCCTGACTGCTGTAATCATGCCCAACGCTCGCTCCATCCTCATTTCAATCGGCTTCCTCTCCGCGGCAATCATCGCCTTTCAGTTGGCGATCATGCAAATACTCTCCATCGTGCAGTGGTATCATTTCGCCTATATGGTAATTTCGGTTGCCCTGTTGGGCTTTGGCGCGGCAGGAACGTGTCTGTCTATATTCAGAAACAGGCTGCTTGGAAGGTTTGAATTATTTCTTCCGCTATCGATGATTCTCTGCGGAGCGACAATGGCCGTTGTGATCGGCATTTCACAATTGTCATTCGTCCGGTTTGATTCCTACCTGTTGTTCGCCGATTATTCTCATGTCTGGCGGCTCCTTCTCACTTATTTGATTTTCTTTATCCCATTCTTTTTCGGTGCCTTGGCGATCGGACTGGTTTTCGTAAAATTTGTCGGGCAAATCGGCAAATTGTATTTTGCGAATTTACTCGGATCGGGCGCCGGCGGAGCCGCGGCGCTTGCAGCAATGTGGCTCTTCTCGCCGCAGGAGCTTCCCGCAATTATCTCCATTCTTCCCGTTATTTCAGGCATTATGGTGATGCCTCGTAAATCCAGATCGCTGCTCATCGCCGTAGCCTTATCCGTAGCGATAATTACCCTCGGCATTACCCATCCGCCGCGATTGATTCTATCAGAATTCAAAAGCCTGACCAAAACGCTGAATCTTCCCGAGGCGAAAATTACTTTGGCAAGAAGCAGTCCGCACGGACTCCTTCAATTGGTTTCATCGCCGGCCCTGAGATTTGCCCCCGGCCTCAGCTTGATCTACCAAAATACGGTTCCCGCAAAAAAGGCACTGTTTAACAACGGGGATTGGTTCGGCTCTTTGATCTCCTGGAAGGGAGCTGACCTCATGGATTACACCACCAGCGCCCTGCCATTTGCGCTGGGTGATAGGAGTAAGGTTTTGGTTCTGGATGCCGGTACGGGAATGGATGTTGCCCATGCCGTCGGTGAGGGTGCAAAGGAGATCACAGCGGTCGAGCCCAACTCCGTGTTGATTTCAATATTATTGAACGAATTGGCCGGCGAGATCGACTCGTTGTTCACTCATCCCTCCGTCACCATCCATAATGTTGCATCACGGACCCATGTCTTGGCGGACACATCCGGATATGATCTGATCTTGCTGCCGACGGTGGGCGCCTTTGGCGGCACATCCGGTTTATACGCTCTACAAGAACAATACATGCTTACGCGCGAGGCCTTCGTGGAGCTGTGGCAGAGACTCAGGGAGAATGGTGTGATCAGTATCACCTGCTGGCTGGATTACCCGGTTCGAAATTCGCTAAGAATACTGGCCACACTCGTCGAGGCGCTGAAGGAACAGGGGATAGAGAAACGGAGTGATCATATCGCCGCCGTTAGAAGTTGGGGCACTATTACCTTCTTGGTCAAAAGATCGCCCCTATCGATGCAAGAAATCCAGCAGATCAGAAGCTTCTGTGAGCAGATGCTGTTTGATCCTGCCCTCCTTCCCGGCATAGAGCAAGAAGAACGGGAGCAATTCAACAAATTACAGGACGGACGATTGTTGGGTTATCTGGATGAAATATTGTCTGCGGAAGAAATGGATCTTTATTCTGACTACGATTTTAACATCAAACCGGCCACAGACGAACGCCCCTATTTCTCTCAGTTCATACGCTGGAAGAGTTTGCCCCACTTGTCCGGACTGTTCGGCAGCCAGTCTGTTCCATTTTTTGAAATTGGCTATTTGATCGTTGCCCTTACAATGGTTCAAATTTCCCTCGCCGCTATCGTGTTGATCATTTTGCCGCTGTTTCGCATCGGCTGGAAAGGGGGGAACAAGACCTGGACAGTTTTGTACTTCACCGGAATCGGACTGGGTTACATGTTTGTTGAGATCGTATTTATTCAACGGTTCATCCTCTATTTCGGCAGCCCCATCTATTCGGCGGCCGCCATGATCAGCTCTATGTTGATCTGCTCGGGAATAGGAAGCTACCTTTCGGCAAAGTTGGCGCTTGTGGGAAAGGGGCTTCTCGCCGTCCTGACCGTAATCATCCTGTTGCTCGTACTTTACGCCACTGCGCTGACACCCATTCTTAAGGCGACAATCGTCTGGCCGTTCGGGGCAAAGCTCTTGTTTGCGTTTTTGATCGTGGCCCCACTCTCGTTTTTTATGGGCTTTCCATTCCCGGTTGGCATCCGCATGTTGGCTGAGAAAAACGAAAATGAAGTTCCCTGGGCATGGGGTATCAACGGCTGTGTGTCTGTAATCAGTGCGGTTTTGGCGATGATCGTGGCCGTTGAGCTTGGCTTCCTTTGGGTGATGGTTTTTGCCGCCTTGGCTTATGGATTGCCGTTGGGGGTGAATTGGAGAGACCTTGCAGGTCTCTAAAACCTGCGAGGTCTAGGTCACAAACCTCTCCAACACATCTCTCAGCGTCGGCTCGCCAATTTCCTGCAGCTCATAATGAACTCGCAAGGCGGGCTTTTCGATCTCAATCAGACCGCTCAGATCGATTGGCGTGGCAATCAGCACCAAATCGGCGTTCGAGTTGTTGATGGTTTCGGCCAATTCACGAGTCTGCTCGTCACCATAGCCCATGGCAGGCAAGACCGGGCCGGTGCCCGGGTAGGCTTCGAACGTCTCGCGGATCGAGCCAACCGCGAAAGGCCGCGGATCGATAATTTCGGCGGCGCCGTGACGCCGCGCTGCTACCCAGCCCGCACCGTAAGCCATCTCACCATGTGTCAGCGTCGGCCCATCCTCAATCACCAGAACTCGTTTGCCGCGGATGCGCTCGCCATCGTCCACAAAAATGGGGCTGGCGGCATCGATGATCGTGGCATCGGGATTCAGGTCCGTGGCGATTTTGCGCGCCGTTTCCACGTCCTCCGGCAAGGCCGTGCCTACTTTGTTGATCACGACCACGTCGGCCATGCGCACGTTGGTCTCGCCCGGATGATAACGGGCGGCATGGTCGGGCCGATGGGGATCCACCACAACAATATGCAAATCGGGTTGATAGAAGGGAAGGTCATTGTTGCCGCCATCCCAGATGACGATGTCGGCCTCTTTCTCGGCCTTGCGCAATATGGGCTCATAGTCGACGCCGGCATAGACCACGCGGCCGGCCCGGAGATGCGGTTCATATTCCTCGCGCTCCTCGATAGTAACATCATTCTTATCCAGATCCTCGAATGACTCGAATCTCTGCACTGCCTGTTTTACCAGATCACCGTAGGGCATGGGATGCCGGACCACCACCACGCGGCGTCCCAGGTCGTGCAAAGCGGCAGCAACTCGCCGGCTGGTCTGACTCTTGCCCGAACCGGTTCGTGCCGCGCAAACGGCCACGACGGGCACCTTTGCCTTGAGCATGGTTTGGCGCGGGCCGAGAAGCAGATAATTTGCGCCGGCGGCCATCACAGTAGAGCCAAGATGCATTACGTATTCATGCGAGACATCGCTGTAGCAGAAGACTGCTGTGTCCACATTCAAATCTTTAACGAGCTTCGGAAGATCGTCTTCCGGTTCGATGGGAATACCGTTGGGGTAGCGTTTGCCCGCCAGTCCAGGCGGATACAGTCGGCCTTCGATATTCGGGATTTGCGTTGCCGTAAAGGCAACCACTTCG
>JAUXJX010000308.1 GCA_030624545.1 Bacteroidota bacterium
ACCGGGTGACCCGCAGCGGAGAGGTGTCACGGATATCCATCTCCGTAATACCGGCAATCTTCTGCGCATCTTCGCTGGCCTCATCTTCGAGAACATCGACGATGTCATCTATGGTAATGCGGCCGACCACTCGCTTGCCATCGTCGACGACAGGCAGAGAAATAAGATCATATTTCTTGAAAATGCGCGCCACTTCCTCCTGGTCCAGGATAGTATTGACGTATATTACCTCTTCGTTCATTATATGCTGCACTTTCACCCCCGGCCTGGCCAGCAACAGTTTCTGGAGAGGAACATATCCTACGAGCTGGTCATTTTCGTCAACAGCGAAGACATTGTAAATATTCTCAATCTCTTCGGTCATTCGGCGAATCTTCTGGATTGCCTGATCCACCGTGAGTTCCTGACTCACGGCCACAAATTCTTTGGCCATAATGCCGCCGGCCGTGTCTTCTTCGTGTTCAAGAAGCTCGCGAACCTCGGCAGAATCTTCTTTGTCTATTGATTCGAGGATCTGCTCGGCCACTTCCCTGGGCAGGCCGCCAATGAGGTCGGTTGCGTCGTCTGATTCCATCTCCTCGATCACTTCGGAAATCCGCTCTCGGTCGGCCTGTTCAACAAACTCGCTCTGTAGGGGCTGGTTCAACTCAAGAAGCATCTCAGACGCTTGCTCGGGATTCAACAACCTATAGAGATAGGATCGCTCATCGCGGGAAAGATGGCGGGTAAGCTCAGCCAGGTCGGCAGGATGGAGATCTTGGATTATATTGAGAATGAAGCCATCCGCTTTATTCTCAACCAGATCCCGCAACGCATCGAGCATAGATTCAAGCCATTCCGGCTTCAAAGATGCATCATCTTTTGCGGGAGATGTCGGCTCAGATCTTTCCATTCTTCAACAGATACCTCTTCGGCTCGGCGGTTGAACTCAAAAGGGATCCTCTTTCGATCTTCTTTGGAAATCATAGATTGAAGAGAATTTCGTAATAATTTTCTTCGCTGATTGAATGCTCTCTTGATCAGCTCCTGATAGTCTGGCATTGGACACTCGATTCGGGAGTCCGTCCGCAATTCAAAAGATATTACGGCCGAAGCAACCTTGGGTTGAGGGCGAAACACGCGGTTAGAAACCTTAAAATGCAGCCGCGATTGGTAAAAGCTCTGCATGAGAACCGAGAGAATGCCATAGCTTTTGTTCCCTTCTGAGGCAACGATTCTTTCCCCCACTTCTTTCTGTACCATGAAGACGGCCCTTTTCACACGTGGATAGGAATCAAGCATTTTGAAAAGCACGGAACTGACGATGTTATAAGGCAAATTGCCAATCCACTTTTCCTGTTTAGTGTTTATCTTTAGCCGTTCCAGATCCAGCTTGACAAAATCGTCGTGAACAATTTCAACGTTGGCGTGCTTCTCACACTTTCTTTTGAGCAATTCAACACATCGTTGATCTAACTCGACAGCGGTTATATTGTTTTTCAAATCGAAAAAAAATTGGGTCAGGATTCCTGTTCCTGGCCCAACTTCAATAATGTAATCTTCGGATTTAATGTCAAGTAGCGCGACTATTTTACGAGCTATATTGTGATCAACCAAAAAATTTTGGCCAAGAGATTTTTTTGATAAGATTTTGTCTGCCATCGTCTGAGTCCATCGATCAGCTCGCATGTCTTAGTTTCTAAGTCGAGGGAAAATGTGATAGGCATGCTCTGTCGTAATCCTGCCAACTTCTCCCGGGGTGATCGACCTCAGTTCCGCTTGTTTCTCTGCGATATGTTTCACATATGCCGGCTCATTTCGATTGCCTCTGAACGGTGCCGGCGCCATAAATGGCGCATCTGTTTCAAGAAGTTGCTTATCAAGCGGAATGCTCTTGGAAATCTCCGCCGTTTTGGAATTTTTGAAAGTAACCGTGCCCGTAAAAGATACTGCATAGCCCATATTCATGATCTCTTTGGCTCCGCGTTCATCTTCCGAGAAGCAATGAAACACGCCTGAGACTTCTCTAAATTCCGCTTCTCTTACAATCTTCAAAATGTCATCGTAAGCCGCTCGATTATGAATTATTACCGGCAACCTCCGGTGTCCAGCGAAATTTAGGAAATTACGAAAAACACTTTTCTGCAGATCGTGCGGCGCGTAATCCCTATAAAAATCCAATCCGATTTCACCAACGGCAACTACTTTCGGATGTGACGCAAGCCCTTCAAATTCTTTCATATGATCCGGATTAAAACTGCGCGATTCTTGTGGATGAACGCCGACAGCCGCATAGACCGCCACATATTGATCAGCAAGTTGAACGGCCTCCCGGCTGGTGTGAAGATCCATTCCGGGAACAATAATTTTTCTTACATCCGCTGCCTCGGCGCGCGTAATAACGTCGTCCAGATCCTCTTTAAAATTGGGAAATGTCAGATGGCAGTGCGTATCAATGAACATTCAGCTAACTTTTGCACCAGGCTCTAGTTCGCCGTCCAATGTAAGAAGCAAGACCTTCTCGCCGGAAGAAGCAGCCAGCAGCATGCCTTTGGATTCCACTCCCCGAATCACGGCCGGCTCCAGATTTGTCACAACAACGATGCTTTTACCTACCATCTCTTCTGGACTGTAAGCCTTTGCGAGACCTGCGACTATTTGCCGTCTCTCTGCTCCCAAATCTATCTGTATACGAAGCAGTTTATCGGTGTTTTCTACTCGACTTACTTCAAGAATTTTCGCAACTCGCAAATCAAGCTTTTTGAAATCTTCAAATGTGACAATATCCATAAGAGCTTCCTTTACTTTGTTTACGGCCGCGTTCTCTCCGTCGTGGTCGGCGGCAACTTGATTTAACCTGTCGATTTCTTCTTCAATAACTTCGTCAGGAATCTTAGGATAGAGAATTTGTGGTTTTCCCAGCAGATGTCCCGGCCGCAACCGCAATTTCCCCAGTGCGTCCCATTCCTGATCTTCAGCCGTCCCCTTGAGGCTTAACATTTGCCAGATTCTCTCTGCGCTGAATGGCATGAAAGGACTAATCACAACACCGAGGGTCCCGGTAAGTTCAAGACAAAGATACAATGTGGTAGCACACCTCTCTGGTGCTTCGAGTCTTGTAACCCACGGTTCCTTATCATTGAAATACTTATTCGAAAAACGTGCCAGATCCATCATGGCTTTGGTTGCCAGGCGAAATTCGAATGCCTCTAAATGAACGCCGATTTTTCGGGGGATTCCCTCCATCGTCGCAACGGCTTGATTGTCAAGCCTGTCCATATCGGAAGGAACCGGGACTCGCCCGTCAAAATACTTTTCCACAAAGGTGAGCGTTCTATTAACAAAGTTTCCGAGGATGTCGGCGAGCTCAAAATTATACCTGGCCTGAAAATCTTTCCACGAGAAGTCCGAATCCTTCGATTCCGGCGTGAGAGACGCAAGGGTGTAGCGCATTGGATCAGGGGGGAAGCGGTTTAAGTAGTCATCCAGCCAGATGGCATAATTGCGGCTTGTGGAAATCTTACTTCCCGCTATGTTCAGGAACTCGTTTGCTGGAATGTCACTAGGAAGCACATATTCTCCGCGTTCCATCAAAACAATTGGCCAGAAGATTGCATGGAAAACAATATTATCCTTCCCGATGAAGTGAACCAATTGGGTCTCGGGGTCCAGCCAATAGTCTTTCCAGCGATCCGGTTCTCCAATGCGAAGAGCCCATTCCCGCGTAGAGGAAATATAACCGATGGGCGCCTCAAACCAGACGTACAGAACCTTGCCCTCAATGTTCTTTAATGGAACAGAAATGCCCCAATTCATATCACGGGTTATGGCTCGGTCTTCTAGTCCTTTTTTGAACCAGCCGTTACAAAAATTTATTACGTTGTCGCGCCAATGAGTTTTGGAGCCGATCCACTCTTGTATCTTGTCCTGAAACTTACCAAGCGGTAGATACCAGTGAGAGGTTTCCTTTATGACTGGCGTGCTG
>JAUXJX010000398.1 GCA_030624545.1 Bacteroidota bacterium
GGTGTCGGACCAGCGGTCATAGCCATCCTGGGCGCTAACGCGCTTGATCCTTTTTTTCACAATTTCGGTCTCCACACCAAACATATTCAGACACACCCCCAATTACAAACCTCGAATAATCAAGAATTCACTATTCCCCATTCTCAATTAATCATTATTCTTTCTTCCCCCCATCGCACTTTTCGCAAAAAGATATCCCAACGCCAAGAAAACGGCCAGCGCCACAAATGGCTCGGCGGCTCCCGCCCATTCAAACCCGATGCCTTCGGGCGCTTCCCCCTTTAGGAAGACGACAGCAGCGATGCCAACACCAAGCAGACCTTCGCCACCGACCAGACCTGACCCAAACAAGACGCCCTGTTCGCGGCGTGAATCGCCTTGCTCCTTTGATGCGGCCCTCTTTTCCATGTAAAGCCTTAGTAATCCACCCAGGAAGACCGTGAAGGTTGTCTTAACAGGCAGGTATACCCCAACCGCAAATGGCAGGGGAGGAATGCGAAGGATATGAGCAAGCACCGCGATTCCGGCGCCAATGCCAACCAGCGCAAGGGGCAGTGCATTGTCAAAAATGCCTTCAATAACCAGCTTCATTAGGGTTGCCTGTGGCGCCGGCAATTCTTCGCCGCCAAAGCCATAGGCCTTGTCCAGTAAAATCACCGCCAGGCAGACAAAGACTGCGGAGGTCAGCACTCCGATCAGTTCACCGCGCTGTTGTCGACGGGGGGTCGCCCCAATAAGAAAGCCGGTTTTCAAGTCCTGGGAGGTGTCCCCGGCAATCGAGGCGGCGATAGCGACTACACAGCCCACCGTTATTGCCGCTGCCTTGCCCACGTCGCCGGTAAAGCCGAGTGCCAGAAATAGTGAAGATGTGCCAAGGAGCGTCGCGATGGTCATGCCGCTTGTGGGGTTGGACGTGACGCCGACCAGGCCCACAATGCGTGAGGAGACCGTGACGAAGAAAAATGCGAAGATAACAACCAGGATTGCTGCGATTAGCCGCAGGTTAAACGAAGTAATCGGGCCAAAGACGAAGGGCACCGCAGCCATGCCAATCGCGATAATTGCCGCCCCGATACCAACGACTTTCAAAGGTAAGTCCTGGCCGGTGCGTGGGATTGTGATTCCCGCGTTCTCCACTCTTGTTCGCAGTTGCTTTGCGCCGATGCGGAAACTTTCGATCATCGTCGGTATGCTCTTGATCAAGGTAATTATACCTGCGGCACCGACAGCACCGGCGCCGATATATCTTATATAGCGCGTCCAGAGTTCACCTGGTTCCATATCCGGTATGAGCAGATCTTGTTCAGGATAGAGGGGAATTGGACGATCCGCTCCCCAAATTGCGATGGCAGGGATAATCACCAGCCAGGAAAGCAACCCACCGCCGACCATGATTGTTGCAATCCGCGGACCCAGGATATATCCAACGCCAAATAACGCGCTTGACATGGCCATCATCAGCTGGCTTTTCGGCAGAAAGGGAATCGGTATTTTGATATCGGGCCGGATGACCTTTAGCCAGCCGGTTAGGAATTTGAAAGCCATGCCGGCGCCGAGGCCCAGAAACACGTTCTTCGCCCTTGAACCGCCGATTTCACTCGCCACCAGCACCTCGGCACAGGCTGTTCCTTCCGGGTAAGGCAGGTTACCGTGCTCCCGTTCGATGAGGAAGCGGCGCAGAGGGATCATGAACAGCACGCCCAACAGGCCGCCGAACATGGCCAACATTGTCATTTGCACGAGAGTCGGATCTAGTCCCCACAAGAAAAGAGCAGGAAGCGTGAAAATAATGCCGCTGGCCAATGAGCTTGACGCTGAACCGATTGTCTGCGAGATATTCGCTTCCAGAATGGTTGATTCCCTGCCCAACACCCGCAATGCGCGAAAGGCCGCGACAGTCATTACTGCGACGGGGATGGAGGTTGAAATGGTAAGACCGGCATACAGGCCTAGGTACGCATTTGCGGCGCCAAACAAAATGCCGAAAATGATCCCTGCGACTAGCGTCTTAGCCGTGAATTCCAGGGGGCTTTCGCTAGCGGGAACAAATGGGTCGTAGGTTTCTCCGTCGGAAAGTGGTCGGAATGCCTTCGAGCTGAGTCCCTTTTTCATGCCAGGCCTCCGGGTGCAGAACCCTTATCTATGAGTGTGAGAACGAAATGCGCTTCGTCTTCGCTCAGCATTAATTATGCTGTATTATTTTTGCCCAGACTCATGCTGCATGTTGATAATTATATGAGTTTTGGCAACAGAGCTAATAGTGGAGAAAATGCACAACGGTCTCTTAAGAAGCAAGAGATATTTTTCAAGAAGGCTCAAATCGTCGACACCCGCTGTCCTTCGTACGACCGGGGTCAATCCCGTTTCCGTTCGGACACTAATTAGAGGGTCTTTACTTCGCCGGGCACCGAAACCCGCGGGAGCTCAAAACTTCTTACGCCCCTTTCTCAATGACTGCTCCCAATCCCCAAATTCGATAAATTGTTTCCGGGCCGGTTACCGTAGATGGATCGAATTCCTCACCAAGTTCCTTTGCATGATGCTTTCTCCATTCAACGGCCTCTTCTTTGCTGAGTTTTATTTCCTCTACATTTCCCTCGACCATCGCCATGGATCCTTTGGCACTTTTCGGGAAGACGATCACGCCGTCTTCAACCTTGGCTCTGATCTTCTGACCCGGCTCATCGCCGGCAAGGTCGATCCAGCAGCCCATCATTGGACAAACTTCCAAGATTTCACCGGAAACCAATACCCTCTTTCCGACAAATTCCCCAGGATTCTCCAGGATTGCTGAAATCTCTGTCGATTCGGTTAAGGTGATCTTTTCACCATATTTCTCGTCAACCTCTGAAGTTGAACTACAACCAGCGAAAACGAGCATGAGCGATAGTGATCCTATTGAAAGCCGCTTCATCGCTTTACTCCTTTTTTTGGCAATCTAAAAATGAATGAATTCGAACACCTACACACTTACGGATTTGACCTGAAGTTTTACACTCTTGTCCTGCGGTACGAAGTCCTCGATAATCGGAAAGTTGTCCAATCGTTTCGCGATGCCGGCGAGCAGGAAGGAGTTGACCCACCAATATACATCGGACTTCTTTACCGACTGACGCAGTTTGCGCATTCGTACGTGCATCTCATTTTTTGGCATCGCAACTGCGAGATGTATCGCTTCAGTAACCCCTTCAATGTCGTATGGATTTACTACGAGCGCATTCTTTTGAAACTGAGCGACAGTACCCGCATATTCGCTTAAAATGACCACTCCATTCTTGTCTCGTTTGGAGGCGCAATATTCCTTTGCCACGATATTCATACCATCTTTAATGGGTGTTACGAGGAGGACTTCCGCTGCTCTGTAATAGGCCAGAA
>JAUXJX010000166.1 GCA_030624545.1 Bacteroidota bacterium
ATGTCGTTCCTGGCGAATGTTGAGTCCATTTCATTGACCTGGTCCTTTCCAGCCTTTCCGGATTCCAATATCGTACTGGTTGATTCGATTCGTTTTGATGTTAAGCTATTTCAAGACCGTCTTCCTGCTGATTCAGACAGTGCTGCATTCCGAATCGAATCATGTATAGGGTGTGATAATATTATCATCCCAATAGACGCGGGCCGTAAATACCATGGTGTAGTCCGAGGTGTAGAACTGGTGTCCTCAAATCTCGATTCCTCAGCCTGGTCCGAATCACGTTTAAGCGATACGGGTCAGAGTATAATTCCACCCAATGACAGCTTATTCACGCAGGCACAGCCAACCGATACGACGGGCATTTTCGTAGCCTGGGATGAATATTTTGATGATCCATTTTGGGATACAAATTCAACAGATTTGGTGGGCTTTTTTAGAGTAATCAGAGCGAGAGTGAACAATTCCGGAGACGTCCTGCAGAGAGATTTCTTGCCCAACGATCCGGCATATATGAACCTGATGTTTATGGATCGTACAAATCTTGTTCCCAATGCAGACTATGTCTATCTAGTTATTCCGTTTGAAAAGAAGCCGAACGATCCACCAATTTTTCTGCCGGCGGGAAATGAGAACGCCGCCATTGTTAACGACACGAGTAATGTCAGAAATTTCACAGATCGTGTCTTCGTGCCAAAATTCAATGGACTGCATGTAACCAATCCAGCGACAGGCAAGAAATATTTTAATTTGAATGCAGCCGATCGGCTGGATCTCGAATGGTTTTGGCTGTTTGAGGAGAATGGAATGGAGAGGGTTGCTGGTTTTGGAGACTTTCGCGGCGCCCAAAAGTTACAGGTGTTTCTGTCAAATAATGCGGATTTTGTTAACCGTCCTGATTTTAGACAATTCACTGATGTTGAGGACCTGGACAGAAATAACTTGACAAATGACTCGCAATTTTATAATATCTTCTTCACAGACTTGACTAATCCCAATAAATTTAATATGTTTGAAGGCAAGTCTGTATTTGCCAAAATAATGGGTTTTGATCGATTTGGCAATAGTCCGACGTATCCCTCTTCAGCAGAGTTTGATGGTGTTAATGAGCTTGTACTTGATAATACTCTTCCAACAGCGACGAGTCTAAGCTTCAGAATAACTTCATCAGCGGATACGGTATCCAATCAGACGCTTGTTGATATCTCCTTTTCATGGATGAAATCGATTGACGAGCTCAGTGGACTTCGCGATTATACGATTGAGATCTTTCAGATGTTAAATGGAACGGAATCCATGATCACATCTATCGGAAACATTCCAGCAGGGGACACCACATTTACCCTCGAAAAATTCGAGATTCGGGATGAATTTTTCGAGAGTCCTCTATTCTTCAGAATCACTCCACGGGACTTTGCGAATAATCGTAACGCGGATGGCGATGTCACCGAATTTAAGTTTTTCAGCCCGCCGCAATTGTTGTCCGTTGTCCGTGATTCAATTACCAACAACGTGACTGCCACATGGACCAAGGTTCCCGCGGCAGACAAATATCTGTTTGTTTTCGCCAGACGGAAAGAATTCTTTCTAGACCCGGGTCTTCGAAATAATCCGGGTAACAGAGAAATAATTCCTGCAAATGCGGCAACCGATCCGGACACGATTACCAGGGTAATCAACCGAATATTCAACCCGACGGATTCAACCTATTTCCGCATGCTCGCGACAAAAGCCGATGTTTTTGAATCCGGTTTTGGCAATTTTGTGTTCTTGCCTCCGTCGCGGCAAATAATTGGCTCCGGCAATATTACAACAGGCGTTGGGGACGAGCCGGCGATTCCAACTGCGTTTGCATTAATGCAGAATTATCCCAATCCTTTTAACCCGGAAACCAGGATAGCTTTTGAAATTCCTGTTCAGACAAATGTCGAGATTTCTATTTTCAATCTTGCAGGCAAGAAAATCAAGACCTTAATAAATAGGGAATTCGAACCGGGTCGATATGAGGCAGTTTGGCATGGACGGGATTCATCAGATCGAATCGTTGCTTCCGGAATGTACCTGTATGCAATCTCGACTTCGGGATTCAGACAGGTTAAGAAATGTCTATTCCTTAAATAGTAAGGCCACTGCATGAGATGGCGGAAATTCCTCCTATTGATGTTACTGATCACGGCTAGCTATGTAACTCAATCGATTTCGCAATCTCCAAGCAGCATTCAATTTCAAGCCATTCAGATGATACCCGAGCCCGCGGTTAGCATGGGCACCTTTAACCGGGTATTTACGGAAAAGCAATTCGGGCAGAAGACTTTCCTGTTCAAACAGCTTTCCGCTACCGAATGGGATACGCTAGCGTCCCCGGGCGACCCTAATCAGTTCTTCCAGGATGTGTTTAGCCTGACCGATGGCGTAACCTACCAGTATCAAGTACTTTTCAATACAGAACTTTCCAACATCGTATCTTCAACCCAGGACGATTCCCCGCCCATTGTCACGATTCAGTTCGATGGTGACTTCGCCACTACCTCTAATGTTCGACTTAATTATCTCGCCGTTGATTCAGTAGCGAAGAGCATAAAGAAGTCGATTTTTTACTATCGTCCCAATCATGAAGGCACCGGAAACTGGCGGGAATTCGGCAGCAAAGACCATATGCCGGCCGTTGCAGCATCTCCCGGCAGCCCACATTTGGATAGCCTTTTCTTTCAGGTTCCGGATTCACTCGGCGATGGTCCGTATGAATTCCTGATTGTAGCGCAGGATACGGCATGGTCTCCTCTTCATCGGCCCGATACTTCATTTACCGGAGAAGAGGGCAATATTATCGTGGTGAACGCGGCCACACCTGCACTGAAGCAATTATTTGTTGATACCCACCAGCCCAGTTCTCAAATAACGTCTCAACTGGATCAGTTTTTAAATACCATAGCGGTACAGATTCAATATCATGCGGAAGACCTATTCCTGGGTCACAATGGATTTCGAGGCAGCGGCGTCAATAAGGTCTCTCTATATTTTAATTACAAGGTAGATCCCGGCGGTGCTTACTTGTTCACAGATTCGCTTTTCCAAACGACCAGCTTTGCAACCCCGCTATTGGAGGTAGACGGCGCATTCAATTTTGTCGCATCCAAAGATGGATACTATGAGTTCTATACTCTCGCTTCGGACACCGCCCTGAATACTGAAAACGACGGCGCGCCCAAGACAGTTGATTTGAGTTTTGTTGTGGACTCTTCGGCGCCGAAGGTGGACAGCATTTTGGTCATAGAAGCTCCAGACATGAATGTCCCGGCCCCTCAGCCTGGATGGACGAAGAAGACTCAGATTAGATACGACATACTGGGTGCCTCGGATATTCCCAAGGATGGGTATGCATCTGATCTTGACTCAATCGTTCTTGCTGAGAACATCGATTTTACACTGAATGATTCAAGCTTTGCATTTGCGCCGCAGGCGCTCAGTGGGCAGTACAGAATCAGTTCGTCCCCCGGCACAAAGGAAATCTTTGGCAAGGTTGTCGATAAGGCAGCAAACTCCAGTTTTCCGGTTTCCAGGACGATCATCTTTGACCCGAATCCACCGCTGCTCAATGCCTTCTCTATTCCGTTTTCAAAGACAGCCGCGGACACGGTTCCGGTCTCAATCGATATAGAAGATGATTTCCTATTGGATTCCCTTTACATATGGCGAAATGGTGAGCTGTTGCATCAAATAGCACTTCCCGACAGCAATAAATTTACTGCCGTGATGACCTTGGATCTTTTGGAAACAAAAGGAGACTATTTTTTCTCGGCACAAGTCCGTGATAAGGCCGGTAATTTAAGCGAGGTGGTTTCAGACACGGTCAAGTTAGTGGACATTGTGAGTTTGCAGGAATTCTCTCTACACGATCTGACTGATCCGCAAGATGCTTTCTTCGGCGCATTACCCGGCTATTCCGATAGTATGACCGTGTCGGTCAGACTTAAATTCTCCAAAAACCTGCGAAAACTCGATCTCTCCGAAGATTCGTCATTCCTGACGACCAGTGAGCTCCTGCCGCCCTGGAATGTCGTCGATGCCACCGATTCTGATACAACCATCCAGTTTGAATATATGTTTGCCGGAGATGATGGATCGAAACAACTATTTGTTCGTGGAATTGGACCGCTCGAACCGGATACCAGCAATGTCCTTGATGATTCTATTATTGTGGATACAACCGATCCGGTTTTCGAAGAGATCTCTACATATCGCGTAATAGGCCTTAATGACACAACCTTCGAGTACACGAACTCGCGTGATATTCGTGTTCGTCTTAGAACACCTGATGTTCAACTCAACAAAATAGTAATCTGGGAAACCGGGCTGGATTCTATTCTGTACGAGTCTTTTTCTCCTGACACAACTTATTCCTTGAGAACACTGGATGACGGGCAAATCGGACTTAACGCAGGGATTCGAGATTTGGCGGGAAATTGGAGCCCAATTCAAAGTGCTGACGTATTTCTGGATCGACTGACCCCGAGATTGGATTTACTATCATTCGATCATCCCTTCTCGTCCACTTTTGAAGTGAATATCAACTATTCTGCCCGGGATGATACCACGTTTTCCAAGGTGGTGTTGCTGGATAGAATTCGATTCAGTGAAGATAGCCTATTCTCGGATGAGAATACGGATGTTAGAAGCCTGCCTGCGGAGGTAAGTACATCGGGAAGCTTTCTCATCAACCTGGAACAAGTTTTGGGCGAGCATACGGTTTTTGCCCAGGTTCGTGACAAAGCGGGAAATTGGGGAAATGTGCTCAGCGCGCAAATAACCGTAGTGGAAATCGTTCAGCCCACAAGCCTCGTTCTCGAAGACATCACACCTCAAATGGAGACTGACGATGTCGCCTTTTCCGGTTGGAGCAATAGCGATACGGTTAGGGCGACCGTAACGTTCGACGGTATACTCAAACGAATTGTTGCTGCAAGGAATGCCGCCTTTACTGATGGCGTACAAGATTTCGATGAGTGGACTAACATAAATGAGACTACCGTATCTTTTCTTTATGATTTCGGCGACGCCTCCGGATTGACCGAGTTGTATGTTAAGCTAATTGGTCCAAATCTCCCGGATACAAGCGCTGTTATCCAGGCCGCAATTCGAGTTGATAAAGAAAGACCGACCCTGGCAGGGATCACTCTTTTTCAAGTCTTGTCTGCAGAAGACACACTTTTCGATTTTTCGAGTAGCAGCTCCGTGCGGGTTCGATTTGATCAACAGTCAGAAGAAATGACCCATGCCTACCTTTGGGAGGAGTCAAGTGACTCCGTTTTGGTGTCTCTATTTCTTGCTGAAACCGGATATACATTCGGCACCGAGAATAATGAGACCAAAACGGTGTTCGCCACCGTACGGGACTCAGCAGGTAACTGGAGCGCGGCCCATAATGATTCA
>JAUXJX010000153.1 GCA_030624545.1 Bacteroidota bacterium
CTCTTTTACCGGGATAACCAGGAGCCTTTGGGATCGAGTTTTGCGAAACCGATCCAGTGGGTCTCCAGGGATGAGGGTGATCCAACCTTGGCTAAAACCCTGGCCCCAGAGGACAAAGGCGACGCCTATTTGGCGATCTTCAGGAGTGGCGTTTGGCTCCAGCCTGCCAACATCTCAAACGATTCGCCAAATACCGAGTTTCCCGAGCTGCCACGGCGGGTGAGCAACGGCGTTCTGGATATGATATGGATGCGTGAGCTCACTGAAGTCAATCAGATCGCCTTCCTCCATTTAGACACACGGCAGGGACAAGCGGCCGCCGCGCCAAAGATCGCCTCTGTATTTCCTGAGGACAACGCGACCGAGATACCCTATTTCAAACAGATCGTGCAAATTCGAGCCGAATTTGACGAACGCATTACCTCCGATTCTCTGAATGCTCGCAATGTCAGCGTGGCAAGTGAATCAAGCGGTCCGATATCTGGTGAATTCTTTTATGAGGAAAGCCTGCGCAGGATGACATTCTTTCCTTCTGAAGATTTACCACCGGATGATAATATTACGGTTACCATATCGACGGGTGTGAAAGGACTATCGGGCCTGCCGTTAGACGGCGATGGAGACGGCCAGTCAGACGGTTCTCCCGAGGATGATTTTAGTTGGAGCTTTCGAACCCAGGCGTTGGACGTAACGGCGCCCACGTTTACCATTGGCGTGTTGCAGAACCCGGTTTTGACCCGCTATGTGGATCTTTATGTGGTCGCATCTGAAATGCTGTCCGGCGCTCCAAATCTAACCTTAAATGGCTCACCCGTTGGATTGGCTCTTCTGAATGAAGCCGCGCGTATTTACAAGGGCGACGCAAGGTTGGAGGGAGCCGGCACACTGGAACTGGTGGCCGGCGCGAAAGACTTCGCCAATAATGAAGGAAGTGCCACGAAGAATTTCGCCGCACAATTACTGATCGCCGAACGGGACGGCAGCATCTCCTCGGCCGACAACCAGCTTCGCTTACACCTGGAGGCCGGCAGCTTGAACGAAGATACTTACCTCACAATTGTAAAGGTTGATGAACCGGTAGATCCGGTTACTGGCGCCGCCAATGATGGCAGCAATTTGGGCGTCTATCGAATTGGTCCATCGGCATTGAGTTTACGCAAGGCCGCGACGCTAAGGTATGCAATCTCCGAACTGGAAGGTAAAACGGTTTTACTCGAATTCAAGAATGGTTCAGGCGATTGGGAAGCAATCCCATCCACTTCATCCGGCGCGTTTCTGTCAGCAAAGATAAACACTTTGGGCACGTTCCGGCTATTAGCAACACAACAGGTTATTCCAAGCCAATTTGCATTGCGTCAGAACTATCCCAATCCTTTTGCTGCGAATAAGATCTCTACCACACTTACATTCGATCTACCGATACAGGACGAAGTAAAGATAGTCATCTATAATCTTCTCGGCGAACAAGTTCGCACCCTGATCTCCGGCAGCAGAGAAGCCGGAACTTATAAGATAACCTGGGATGGCCGGGATAACCGCAACATGCTGGTAGCCGCCGGGATCTACATCTACCAGCTCAAAACTTCGCAAACCACATTCACCAGGAAAATGTTGATTCTGCATTGAGGCAAAAAAATGAAATTGACCAATATCTCTAAGACTCTATTTTCAATACTCGGCATTGGAATTCTTGTCCTTGCATGCGGCGGCGACAGTGGCGTTGATCCAAATAAGCAGCCGCCGAGTATCACGGAAGGACCGCAGTTGTCGGATGCGCTGTACAATAGCATCGTCATTTCATGGCGCACGAATATCTCATCCAATTCTACCGTCCGCTACGGCACGCAAAGCGGCCAATACGATCTCAGCAAAACTGAGGACGTTGCTAGGTCGGTCCACGAGGTAACACTTACCGGTCTGGTATCGAATACGACTTATTTTTTCGTCGTAGAATCAGCAGCCGAAAGCGGCTCTGCGATATCATCAGAAAGTCAGTTTAATACGCTTAAGACACTGCTGGATTTTGTCGATGACGGCTGGCAAGAATACGAAAGTGGCAACTATTCAGAAGCCATTGCCCAATTCAAAGGAGCTTTAAACCACGTGCAAGTGACGAACAAAGAGTTTGGCTATAACGGCTTGGGCTGGACCTACGCCGCCAATTCAGTAGACTCACTGGACAAATCCAGAGAGAGCTTTGACGCAGCCATTCAAAGAAGTGCAAACTTCACGGAAGCCTTTGCAGGACGCGGCTTCGTTCACCTTGCACAAAAAAGATACAATTCAGCAATAGACGACTTCGCTCAGACTCTGGAGCTCGATGCCAGTTTTGTTTTTTCTCACAATTCCGACATCAACGCAAATGACCTGCGTCTCGGACTCGCGGAAGCTTATTTCTTCAAACAAAATTTGACCGATGCCCAGGCACAAGTCGACTTGCTCGATCCGGGCAACGGCCTCGATCCCGGCAGCTCCGGCACCTGGGTTGTGGATGGCGTTACCTTTGTTACTTATGCCGAAGCGTTGTTGGCATGGATTGAGAAGTTGAAGTCCGTGACTTGAAATATTAGGTTGAAAACTGAAAAAACCGAACAATAATCCAACCAGGTAAGAACCGCCAGGTGCTGGTGGTCGTCGTTGTTAAGTTGCGCCATCTTCAGACTGAATTATTTCCCCTTCATTTTTTCCAAATCTCTTCGCTCTCGCTTTGTCGGTCTGCCCTTTCCTTTGCGCTCACGGCGGCGCTGTGAGTCGAGTTTTAAATACACTTTTATCATCTCCGCAGACTCCTCAGACACCTTGGGCAGATGCTCCAGATAGAGCTCGCGGGCGTCCGCGGCAGACACCGGTTTCTCTGCCAGGGCCACCACATCGAAAGTACGGTTGCGGCTCGGATATTGAATGGAAAGGGTGTCCCCCACGCGAACCATATGGGATGGCTTGGCTGCTCGGCCGTTAACCTTGACATGGCGCGCAAAGCAGAACTCAACGGCCTTCGACCGCGTCTTGAACAAGCGAGTGACCTTCAACCACTTATCCAAGCGCACTTTTTCCGGGAAATCCTTCTTTTTTCTGTCCTGATTCTGTTCCATGGCTTCTCTGTGAATCTTGAAGTAGCCGCCTCTCTCAGATTCTAAACCCGCGGGAGGGTTGCTCTAATTTCAAATTAATAACCCAGCTCTCAATAATGCAATCAAATTAAAATCTTGACATTTTTGATCTGCCCTGCCTTCCCATTTGAAATTGACCAAATCCAACCGTATATTGATTTCGCATGTCATCAATTGATTCCCACAAATCAGCAAAAATCCATCCGGACAAACTAACAATCCGCGAGGAAATCGCATCTAAAACAAGTTCGTGTGTAAATCCAGGAAGAAAGGAGTTACAATGCGAGTAGGCGTTTTCCAGTTTGAGCCAAAATTTGGAGCAGTACGGGAAAATCTCGACAGGATTGCGGCAGCCATTCGCCCGCCGGTAGATTTGGTGGTGCTGCCGGAACTGTGCACATCGGGATATCAATTCACCAATCATTATGAGCTGGAAGAGCTGGCCGAGGAAATACCATCGGGGCCCTCAACAGTGCGATTGACTGAAATTGCCGGAAAAACGGACTGCACCATCGTTGCCGGATTACCGGAGCAGGATGGAGACAGATTTTACAATTCCGCGGTGGTAGTCAACGGGGACGGTGTATTGGGAACTTATCGGAAGATCCATCTATTCTACGAAGAAAAAGATTTCTTCACGCCAGGTAATTCTCCTCTCGAAGTCTTCGACATTGGCGCGGCGAAGATTGGCGTCCTTATCTGTTTCGACTGGATCTTTCCGGAGGCCACACGCAACCTCGCGCTTCAGGGTGCGGAAATCATCTCCCTGCCGTCAAATTTGCTCATGCCGTATTGTCAGGACGCCATGGTCACGCGGGCTATCGAAAACCAGGTCTACACTGTGGTTGCCAACCGGATTGGCTTCGAGGCGCGCGGCGGCAAAAAACCGATGTATTTTACCGGTAACAGTCAAATCGCCGATTGCAAAGGCAATGTTCTTTATAAGGGATCAGGGAACAAGCAAGAATTCCATGTTGAAAAGGTCCATCCCACTCTCGCGCATAATAAGTGGATTACCGAACGGAACAATATTTTTGAAGACCGCCGGCCGGAGTTTTATGAGTCAATTTCTCTCACTCTGAATCATCCTAACGAGCTTGTGAACGATGATATTTCCAACTAATCGGACAATTCAATTTGACCGGCAAATTACACATCGGCACGGCAGGGTGGTCATATAAGGACAGGATTGGCCCGTTCTATCCGAAGGGAATAAAAGCCAAAGATTACCTGTCCTATTTCTCCACAAAATTTGATTCTGTAGAAGTCGATTCAACCTTTTATGCGATCCCCGCTGAAAAGGTTGTGTTAGGATGGCTGCAAAATAGTCCGGACCACTTCTCGTTTGCCCCTAAATTTCCGCAGATTATCACACACCACAAACGACTTACCAATTGCTCTCTCGAACTGGAAGCGTTTTCGCGAAGCATGTCACTTTTGCAGCACAAGCTTGGGCCTCTCGTGCTTCAATTCGATTTCAACTTTACGCCGGCTTTTCTTCCTCAGCTCACCGACTTTCTGCCCCAACTTCCCGAACAGTGGCGCTACGCCGTGGAAATCCGCAATCGAAAATGGTATGGCACTCCGAAATTCTTCGATCTGCTGGAGCGCTACAAATGCGCCCTCGTCATTCAGGACATTTACTACATGCCTCGATTTGTCCGCTTGACCGCTCCTTTTACCTATCTTCGACTCCTGGGAGATCGAAGGAAGATTCCCAACAATTTTTCGCGAGTGAGAATCGACAGGGAAAAGCAGCTAACGGATTGGGCGGAACGAATCGTGTCAATGCTTAGTGAAGGTGTGGAAGTCTACGTATATGCCAACAATCACTACCAGGGCCACGCACCTGCAACCGTAGAAAATCTGAAGGAGAAAATCCGGGGGCTTGGATTTAAGGATATCTGACCACAATACATTATGGAGTGCAGCATCAGTGATGCTGCGTGCCTCAACGTCGTTGATGCACTCCATGATGGAATCTAATTCGTTATTTCCCCCTTTCCCCTAACCCTGTCACTTCGTGACATACCTCTCCCCAGGGAAAGGGAATGGAAAACGACACCGCTTCTTTTGAAATTAATTAGTGATTGACCGAAAACTCTTTGCCTGTGCTACTCGCCGTCATTTCGACCCCAGCTATGCGGGGGAGAAGTCACATAAGTTTCTGTAATTCTAATATCTTAACGCTGTTTTAAGGAAAAGATTTCTCTTCGCGTAGTTTATCTTGAGCAAAGCTGAAGGGCTTTGTCGAAATCAATGCCAATTCTTTATGCCATGGGGTGCAACTCGATCGCAAACCCAATCTGGAAATCTACACAATCCGTTAATCCGTGTAATCAGAGGTTCAGATAAAGAAAGATGAGCAAGGAAAATAGAAAAAATACTTGACAAGTCATTATTTAGTTAAGATGTTATGATTGGATAATATTATCGGGTGAATGATGGGGACCTTCTCTTATTATTACTCTTATTCTTAGTTGAAATTTAGGTGGAGAGGGCGCTTCTACTTTGCTTATTTTAGGCAAATAAGAAATC
>JAUXJX010000519.1 GCA_030624545.1 Bacteroidota bacterium
GACAAAGAAGTGCTGCGGCTCATCAAAAAGGAAGTCAAGAAAATTGAGTCAGCAGAGACAGTACATCAGGTTGGCAATATGATAAGGCTGAGAAGTAAAGCTGATTTCTATCGAATCAGAATCGGACACTACAGAGTAGGCCTAAAACTGCAAGAAAATGTCGTCCATATTGTCCGTATAATGCATCGCAAAGACATCAATAGATATTTTCCATAGATAAAGAACTTGTGATAACTCAAAAGTATTTCTTTCCACCTATCTGATTGACACGCAACCAGGGAGCAAAACATGGCATTCTATCATAGGCTTGGCAAAATTCCGCAAAAGAGGCATACCACATTTTACAAGGAGGATGGCAAATCGCTTTATCGGGAGGAGCTATTCTCTACGTTGGGATTCTCGGGGATCTATTCTAACAAATACCACATTCACATGCCAACACAGGTGCTCGAAGTCAAGATTCTGGACCTGAAGGATTCAGAGGATTGGCACGGCGCGCCGCTGGAATACTATCTATTTCATACGGACAAGAAGAAGACAGAAGGCGACTTTCTCACGGCCCGGAATGTCTTCCTGCGAAACAGGCATTGCATCATCAGCACAGCCAACGTGACCCGGAACATGGAAGATTTCTTTCGCAACAGTGGAGCCCACGAGTACGTATTTGTCCATCACGGAAAAGGAACATTCCTGTCCGAATATGGAAACTTTCCTTTTGTGGAAGGGGACCAACTGATCATCCCGCGCGGCATCACTTTCCAGATCCAATTTGACAACTTCGAGAACAACAAATTATTGATTGTGGAATCCGATACTGCTTTCGACATTCCAAAACATTTTCGCAACGAATACGGCCAGCTCACCGAAAGCGCTCCCTATTGCGAGCGGGACATCAAGGTCCCGCAGGTTCTGGAGCCAATCGACCAAACCGGTGAGTTCAGGCTGGTTATCAAAAAATTCGATAAGTATTACGAATACATCATGCCGCATCATCCTTATGACCTCGTTGGCTGGGACGGCTATCATTATCCCTTTGCTTTCAATATTAAAGACTACTGTCCCAAAGTAGGACGCGTTCACCTTCCACCGCCGACGCATTTGGCGTTCAACACCCGGCACTTCGTGGTGTGTAATTTCTGTCCTCGTCCTTTTGACTTTCATGAAGATGCCATCCCGGTGCCCTATTTTCACGCCAATGTTGATAGCGACGAAATCATCTACTATGCCGAGGGCGATTTCATGTCGCGAAGGGATATTGAGCAGGGTTCCGTCACGTTGCATCCCGGCGGCATAACCCATGGCCCGCAGCCAGGCAAAACCGAGGAGTCAATCGGGGCAAAAGGCACGAATGAATACGCCGTAATGGTGGATACCTTTGAGCCCTTGCAGCCAACCGTAAACGTAAGGGAGACGATGGACCCGAAATATTCGCAGTCTTGGTTGACGGATTGAGTGAGCCGTTGCGGGAATCTGATACCACCAACTTCCGCTATTCATGATTTAGCAATGAGTCATGCGGTAATAGGGTATATTGGAAGATAGAGTAAGAAAGTAGAAAACAAAAATGCGATTTGTATCCTTCAAAAATATAGAGAATGAAGAAAGACTCGGGTTTTTGCTCGATGAGTGGATCGCCGATCTGGCAGAAAACGCAAGAGCCATCGGAGTCGATCTGCCCTCAACAATGGGAGATTTTCTTTGGGGTGGCGCGGACTTCATGCAGAGGGCCGGCGAGGTTCATTCGGCATTTCGCGAGGGCAAAACAAAAGTGGTGGCCGATCCGGAAGAAGTCACTCCTCTCGCACCAGTCCCCTCTCCCACTTCGTGCCGGGACGCTTATGCATTTCGGCAACACGTGGCTACGGCGCGCAGGAATCGCGGGCTGGACATGATCCCCGAATTCGATCAATTCCCGGTATTCTACTTCACCAATCACAATTCAATCATTGGTGAAGGTGACCTGGTTGTAGAGAGCGATCATCTGCAGAAACTGGACTTTGAGCTTGAGGTGGCCGCAGTGATCGGCAAGCGGGGTCGGAACATAGACGCGAAAGATGCAGATTCCTACATCGCCGGCTTAACCATAATGAATGATTTCTCTGCGCGGGTTTTGCAGATGGAGGAGATGAAGCTCAATCTTGGTCCCGCCAAGGGCAAAGACTTCGCGACCGCTCTCGGCCCATGGCTGGTAACATTGGACGAATTGGAAGAGTACGGGATCGACACGCCAACCGGGCGGACCTACGACCTGCGTATGCGCGCGTACCATAACGGTAATCTCGTGTCGGATGGCAACATGAAGGATATGAATTGGACCTTCGCCGAGATCATCGAGCGTGTCTCGTACGGGGCGGAAATTTTTCCAGGCGACGTGATCGGCTCGGGCACGGTTGGAACCGGATGTTACCTTGAGTTGAACGGCACCTGGGCATTGGAGGCCAGGGAAAGGGGCGAGGCCTTTGAGCCCATCTGGCTGCAAGAGGGAGATTTGATTGAGCTAGAAATTGACGGGCTCGGGAAGCTGACGAACAAGATTGTGAATGCCGACAGAGATTACTCAATACTAGCAAAGAAAAAAATCTCTTAAACACTGAAAATCACCGAATACACCGAATACAAATGATCACCGATACATTCGGTGTCCTTCGGCCTGCCTGCTTCCGTAGGCCCGTCTGCCGAAGGCGGATGCTCCTCGGTGTTTAATCCGGCTAATTCATAAACCGCCGAGAGCGC
>JAUXJX010000328.1 GCA_030624545.1 Bacteroidota bacterium
CCTGGCTTTCGATTTCCAGTTGTCTTAATTCTAACTCGGCTTTGTTTCTTGTGGCCAACTTCTCGCCGCTCGTGAAAAGTGGAAACGATGCGATTATGCCGATACTCCAGTTTGTGTCATCCACCTGGGGAAAGCTGATTGAACCAATCCCAGGGATTTCCGGAAAACCTGCCAACGCGGATTCGGTGCCAACACCGCTCTTTGACAGGATATTTGATAGGCTGGCCTGAAGACCGACAGTCGGCTGCCAGAATGCGCGCGTTGCAGAATCCAGCAGACGCCCCTGCACTTTTACCAGGACACGCAACTTATGTAGCTCCGGAGAGTTTCTGAAGCCTTCTTCCACCATGAAACCACGGAAGGTCCTAAAGGAAATCTTGTTGGTGAAATAAGGAAGAATCGATTGTCGTAGGAATTCCAGGGACTCGGTATCTAACCCGGTTTCCTCTATTTCGAATGGCTCCTCCAGAGGTCGATGCAAAATTCGATTCAGGGCAATTTCAGCCAAATTCCTGACAGAATTCGCAGTAATAAGAGAATTTTGCCGGGATGCAATTTCACTCTCCCAGCGAAAAACCTCAGACCTCCCCGAATAACCGACTGATTCACGCACCCGCGCCAATTCGAGATTGGTTCTTGACCTTTCCAGGTTCTCTCTTTGAATTCGCTCAAATGTCCCGGTTCGCAAAACGTCTAAGTAGGCCGTTCCAGCACCCTTCGCAACATCCAATTGCAATTCCCGGCGATCCTGTTCCCGGGTTTTCTGAATATGCCGTTGAATTGAGTAATTCGCCCAGGCCTGTTCGGAATAAATCAACTGGGATACAACAGCAGAACCAGTAACTGTCTTTTCGGGCTGTGAGCCAAAACTGGCTGCGGCACGGTCATCGTCAATCAAAAGGCCGGTTCCTGAGATATCTAGTTGTGGCAGCAAATTAGAGCGTGCTTGTTTGACGGTATGCGTTCCGGCATCGACAAAATAATTTTTAGCAGTAAGGTCAAGGTTTGCTTGAACGGCTTCAAGGACGACACTTTTCAAAGTCAGTCTTCGCTGAATTTCCTCTTGATGTTCATTCAGAAGTTCCGCTTCATTTATGATAGCCCAACTGGGCCAAGTATCAATTGCCCGCACCGTCGCCATATTGATGGTTAACTTTTCCCCGGATGAGAAAGCTGCCGGAATAGAGCCCGGATCTTTCCCCAAAAGAATCTGTTGCACATTCAGCGCGACCCTTCGCGTGAGTCGCGGCAAAAAATCGTCACTGGCCGAAGCCATGAGCCCTCGTTCAACTTCATTTCTGCCAAAGAGTGAAAAACTCGGCAGCTTGTGCTCCATAAGCCCCAGTACCAATTTGTCGAATTCGCCATCAGGAAGATGAATCAGCGGGCACACGTAGACAGCTTCTACTTCTCCGGGCAATTTGTCCAAAAACTCGTCGACAGTTTCATCAATTGCAATGATTTCCGGCACGGCATTGATTTCTTCTAATGCTTTTCGTGTATTTGCCAAAATATTTGGGATCGCATCTACAAATCTTTGATTAAGTAAGATGGTTATTTTTTTGAAAGGTACGATCTGCTGGAAGATCTTCAGATCACGGACAAAAGGATCTGGCAAGGCCACGTAATTCAGATTAAGAATTCCACTGGAGCCATCCCCTGTTTTCGGCAAGGCCTGGACCACAGGATCGATGACTACGGGCGCTATAACGGGCTTGGACAATCCATCCCGATGGGTCACATCATTCGAGCCGATTACGCCCCACGTAATCAGAAGATCGATATCAGGATCGGCAAGAAGTCTATCTATTGCAGATTTTACGCCCTGGATGGACCAATCAGCTATGATATATTTGTCATCCGGAAATCGCACGTCAAATTCACCGCGCAAAAGGTCGCCAATCTCCTGTTGCGATAGCCCGCGTACATACTCATTTCCTTCCCAGGGACCATCGACAACGACACCAATCCGGACTACCCGCGGTTGCGCATTGGTCTGCTGCCCGATAAGTAAAGTCGACATTGCCAAAACAAGCATCACATTTGTGAACCAAAATCTATGGGTCATTTGTATTTCTCCTTTGCTGAAGTTGCTTGGACCTCTATTCTTCTACGGAAGATAGAACATAAGAATTGGATCTGGGGCAGGGGCATTTGAATCTAGTGGTTTGAACCCTTATTCACTATCATAACAAATCCAGATCAAGAAGGCATGATTTGTTCATTCCCTTGAAATCCCTAGCACATTCAGTCCCGGCCCACTCTCGCCCTTTCCCACATAAACTCGTACAGGTCTAATCCATTTGCCCAAATCACTCCTGAGAGCTTGCAGCTCGATTACATAGAAATCGCCGCTTGCCATATCTTCGGCTGCGGGGAGCTTTACGTATGTCTTGTTCGCCATATCGACATTGATCCGATTTGCAAATCCCTTGCCCTTCAAGCTGTAGCGATACCTGGTTTTCTCAGATGTCGCGATGCCCGCTTCAATCGCCAGATCGGTAAAATGGAGTTCGGATTCTTCATCCGTATTGTTGCGGATTTCAAACCTGTCTGCCGGGGTCATTTTATTGAACCAATATTTTCCGACGATACCCCTCCGTTCTTTGATCACCTTCAGGAGGTAAGCAGCGGCCTCTGGATCCGAATATCTTCCCTGGTCTACCGCAGCCTTCAACTGCTCGTCTGTAAAAGACATGACGATCTTTGCACCCCAAAACGCATCCTCGTCCGTCATCAATTCAAATGCCGGGTTCGGTGCAATGAATTGGTATTTCTCAGTTTTGAATAGACCGGATTCAAAATATCCAACCGATGGATAAAGGACCTCGCCGGATTTTTCCCATCCGCGCACATGTAAACCAAGGGTAACTGTGTTTGCGAGAATCTGATGCGGATCGAGGCTGTTTTCGTGCCCAATTTCAGGAGGCATGGGTTCGTTGCCCTGGCTGCCAAGCGTAGAACCGAAATCGATCAGGTAGTGTCTTATGTAGCGGCCGTTTTCTACGAAAATATCCAAAGAGTTGTTTGCCTTCGTATCATAATGATTGAGCCAGCCGGCTATAATTCTAAGCCCCCTCAATTCCCGACGGTATTCATGAGGAATGAAGTCGTTGGGATCGTCCTGACGTGTTCCTTCATATCTAAATGGACCCAGAAGTTTACCAGGCAGGTATTTGCTAGCTACGGCACGAATTCTACCATCGGGCAACTTCTGAATCCGATTCAGAATATCATCCAAATCCTCTTGAGTCATTTGGCGTTTGATTCCCTTGTCACCTTTGATTGTGACATCCGTGCCAATTTTGAGAATTTTTGGATCAAACTCGACAATATAATTCTCAGGGACATTGTAGCCTGCTGCATAAAATAATTTGGTAGAAACGACTTCAGCACCGGTATTCAGCTCGGGCGAATCCAAGGGTTCGAATTTTATCACCCATTCTATTCCGCGATCATCCCGAATATGAACCCCCGGCGTAACACCCTCCACTTTGGCGCGAATGATTTCCCATGTCCCCGTTGTGATGGGCTCTTCGCCTTGATCCGGTCCCCTGGCAATTTCTGCAAGCGTCATTTTTCTGTTGGCATTGCGATTCGTAAACCAACTTGAGTTCGGCACTTCGCCAAAGGGATCGGCGTTATAAGCTCTCTTCTTCTTCCCAAAGATGTTCCTTAGTTGGCGCGAAAAATCGAAAGACTGTCCCAACTGATTTGCGAATGTCTGGTCTACAAAGTCCGCAGCGATGTTGATCTCAACAGGATCTGGCTCAGGAATAGGCTGCCGGTCATCGGGAATGCCGTGATATTTTTGAAAATGGCTGCCTCC
>JAUXJX010000428.1 GCA_030624545.1 Bacteroidota bacterium
ACGTTAACGTCCACCCATCCAAAATTGAAGTGCGCTTTGAGGATGAACGGTCGGTCTACGGGCTGGTTCACCGGGCGGTGAAAGAGGCCCTGCAAAAGGGAGACGTCGTTCCGGTGCTGCGGACTCAACTCGAACAAAATGAACCGGAGTATGAAACCATTCCTGTGACCGGGAAGGGATCCGTTACACGGCCGCCTCAATCGGCGGAGGGCTTTAGGCCCGCCAGGCCCGATTTGGCCTTCCCCTTCGAATTCAGAAGAGAGAAAAGAGAAATTGTACCGGAACCGTCTGAGGAAGCCCCACAACAATCGACCGAAATGGCCGTGGCGCCCATCAAAGAGGAAGACGCTGCCGGGCACGTCTCCGTCTGGCAGTTGCATAATAAATATCTGTTTTCCCAGATCAAGAGCGGTTTGATAATTATCGATCAGCATTTGGCGCACGAGCGCATTCTTTACGAACGAGCCTTGGAGTTGTTCAACAAGGCCCGGCCTGTGGCGCAGCAGCAGTTGTTTCCGCAAACCGTGGAGCTGGCGGCACAAGACTTCGATGTCCTGCTTGAGATGCAGTTTTATCTTTCAAGATTGGGATTTGTGGTAAAGGAGTTTGGCAAGAATACGGTGGTTATCGAAGCGGTTCCTGCGGAATTGCGAAGCCGCAACGAGGAAAAAGTGCTGCGGGGAATGATCGACGATTACAAGCAGGACAAAGAGCCCGATATCCGCGAGCGAATCGCGACCGTTTACTCATGCAAGAATGCCATCAAGGCCGGAGACAATCTGAAGCAGGAAGAGATCGTTGCTTTGATTGACAATCTTTTTGCTACCCAGAATCCTTATTTCTGTCCCCATGGCCGGCCCATCATTGTTTCCGTTCCGATGGAGGAGCTGGACCGCCGCTTTCTCCGTATTTAGACCGCGAGCAACGTGCAGGATCCCATCTCTGTTTTAATCATCGTTGGCCCAACTGCCGTCGGCAAGACGCGCATGGCATTCGAGCTGTTTGAGCAGTTCAGCGACATTGAGGTCATTTCAGCAGACTCCCGCCAGGTTTTTCGTCTCCTGGATATAGGAACGGCGAAACCAACACCAGATGAATTGCAGAGCCTTCCTCATCACTGCATTGATATTAGATATCCGGATGAATACTTCAGTGCGGGCGAATATGGCAGGTTGGCCCCAGCTATTGTGCACCGGCTCCTGGGCAACCACAGGTTTCCGCTCGTAGTGGGGGGATCAGGTCTGTATATTCGTTCCCTGGTCGATGGATTATTCTCCGGCGATGCCCGCGATGCAGAGATCAAGAAATCACTCCAGGAGCGGGCGGACCGCGAAGGATTGCAGCCACTTTATGCTGAATTGAGTTCCGTTGATCCCGCTGGTGCAGCGGCAATCCATCCCAATGATCGGCAGCGGATTGTGCGGGCTCTCGAGGTGTGGCAATTAACCGGAGAGCCGATTTCATCGCTGAGAAGAAAGAAGACTTACGACACCGGCATCAAACCGGTTTTTGTGGGATTGAATCGTCCGCGCACGCAGCTCTATGAGATAATCAACGGACGGGCCGAGCAAATGATCGCTGGCGGGCTGATTGATGAAGTGGAAAGACTGCGAGACAGGGGATATGAACCGGGGCTGCAATCGCAGAAGACCGTCGGCTACCGGGAGATTCATGATTTTCTCGATGGCAAGATCGACAAAAAATCAGCTGTAGATCTCATCAAGAGGAACTCGCGTAGATTTGGCAAAAGACAGATCACCTGGTTTTCGAGGGATACGCGCGTGCAGTGGCTTTCGCTGGAGAACGAGGACGACAGGGCCGCATCCAGACGATGCCTAATTGAGAAAATATCGGAACTGCGTGAAGAATATTCCGGAATCTATTTGTGAGGTCCTGGCGCGGAAAAAGATGGTTGGACTGATACGCTTTGAAAGGCAGATATCTACCTCGGAGGGGGTGTAGCAAAGTATCACTCCTGGAGGCTTTTAGACTGTGTGGAAACCAATGCAGGCGTTGCGTTTAAGAATGACAGTTGGTTGGCTTTGCTTTTTATCTGTGAAAATCCGTGTCAATCCGTGGTTAAAAAAGTTTTGACACGTCGCCTAATAACCGCCTGAAAGGGTGCGCAGCAGGCGAAACTCTCCAAATCCGAAACGATCCACGAACACAAAGTTTCTTCCCGACGATTTATACACCCAGACCTCAACCTTGTGTGTATTCTGACTGTAGGAATCCTTGTAAATGATATCCGGTTCACCGTATCTCAGGAAAATACCGCCTTGATCCGTTTTCCAACCCGGAGTCTCCTTAGACCCGAAGGCAGTGTTCGCCACGGTCAATCGGTTATAAAAGTCCGTGTAAGCTTCGTTTTCCAGGGTATTGGGTGTGGGATCTTTCGATTGCCAGAATGTTTGCAACGCCGCGGCCATCTCATGGGAAGGCGTCTTTTTCAGCCTTTCCAACTCGGAGGAGGAAGCTATGTGGCGGAGCGCGTCAGGCGAATAACTGAGATTCTGTTTATCGACGTTAATCCGGTCGGACCAGCGGAAAAAGGAGGTTTTGTGAGTGGTTTGTCGCTTGGTTTCCTCGTCCATTACCGTTACAAGCAGGTCGTAGCTCCCGGTGGTGAGTTCTTCGATAGACGGGTTCAGGCTTATAGCGGCCAATTTACCTGGCTTATCCAACCTGTAGGTTTTGTCGATCTCAATATCTCCGTTTTGGTCGATTATGTCGTATCGCAGCAAGAATGTTCCTTCCGGGCGCTCTTCATCTGCCGTGAGTCCATAGATTTCAAAATAGATGCCGAGCAGGTTTTCCTGCACGCCGTATTCGCGATCGGGCCGGGGGACCACCCACCTGCCGTTCTTGTAAAAGGCAAGCTCCTTATCGTGACTGGAGTTGGCGTATTCGATCTCAGGGCAAAGTTCGATGTTGCTCAGCCCTAATGATCCGACATCATATTGCGGTAATGCCAGACTCAATTTGCGCTCTGAGGTCTGTTTGCTCTCCGAATCCATAACCCTGGCGGTAAGTTCATATTCATTGGCTGAGACAACAAAATCAAACTGCAAGATCTGTGCATGCAGAGTGGAACCAGTCTCCTCATATTTGTTTGCCTGTACCACCTGTTTGTGATATTTTTCCTCGAAAAAGCTCTCTG
>JAUXJX010000399.1 GCA_030624545.1 Bacteroidota bacterium
CACTAAAGAATAAGGTCGGGAGAAAAACGAGCGCCCATTTGGTGAAAGGGGAATATTTCAAAGAGTTAGACAGCATGATTGACCTCCAATGTTCCTTTGCAAATCGTTAGTCCCATTCGATCGCAGGATTTTGAGTTTGCTATAATGTTCGCTTCATGGTGTAATCAAAAAACTAAGAATACACCAAATCCGCCTAATTAACGTCTCAGCCTGAGACACACTTATCATCCTTGCAACCGAATGAGCCAATTAGTAAGGCACATTTCGGTCTTCCTTTACAACCTAGCAAGATTTGTTCCAAAAATTTAAGAAATCCGAAGATAACAGGTGGGAATTATTAAAATTATCATCGCCTTTTTCGAGGTCCAATTTTCACTTGACATTTGGAAATGACTGGAATATATTAAATACGACTAAAATAATCGTATTAGTTGGTCGAAGCATATAATGGCCCGGAGATTCGAGTAATCCTAAGTTACCGTCACTGAGCATTTAGACCTGAATAGCTAGCGAAGCGTTGACATATGTCGAAACTAGTAAGAATTTGCCCAAAACAAGAAATCGGTCCTGATCAAGTTGAATCTTTTCAAATTGGCGACAAATATCTCGCGGTTTGTCAATTAGATGGCAAATATTATGCCTTTGACGAGCTTTGCACGCATCAGTTTGGCCCGCTTTCCGACGGCTGGCTGGAGGGCTACACCCTAGAATGCCCATTACATGGCGCCCGGTTTGATGTGCGTAACGGGGAGGCGATCTGCTTGCCTGCGGTAGAAAAGCTGCAAACCTACAAAGTTGTAGTGCAAGGTGAGAATATCATGATCGAATTGGATGGAGATGACTTCTGAAATCTCAATTTTGAACACAAGATAACCAAGGGAATTAGGATGAGTACGGAACAAGAAACAATTAAGAGAATAACGAATACCGAATACAAATACGGTTTCACGACAGATATTGAAACCGAAATAGCGCCGAAGGGACTCAATGAAGACATCATCCGACTGATTTCGGCAAAGAAAAATGAGCCGGAATTCATGCTCGAGTGGAGGCTAAAGGCCTATAACTACTGGCTTAAATTGAAGGAACCCCGATGGCCCAATGTAAAGTATCCTCCCATTGATTACCAGGATGCTATCTATTACGCCGCTCCGAAGCAGAAAAAGCAGCTTGAGAGCCTGGACGAAGTGGATCCAAAGCTGAGAGAAACCTTTGAGAAGCTTGGTATCTCTATCGAAGAGCAAAAGCGATTGACTGGCGTGGCCGTCGACGCAGTGATGGACAGCGTTTCGGTCGCCACCACTTTCCAAAAAGAACTAGAGGAACTCGGTATTATCTTTGGTTCATTCTCCAAAGCGGTTCAGAATCACCCGGAACTGGTGAGGAAATATATGGGTTCTGTAGTTCCATATACCGACAACTTCTTCGCAACCCTGAATTCCGCCGCGTTTAGCGACGGCTCTTTCTGTTACATCCCCAAAGGCGTTCGCTGTCCGATGGAATTGTCAACTTACTTTCGAATTAACACGGCGAACACAGGGCAATTCGAGCGAACCCTGATCATCGCCGAAGAAGGAAGTTATGTGAGTTACCTGGAAGGATGCACCGCCCCCATACGCGATGAAAATCAGTTGCACGCCGCTGTTGTCGAGTTAATTGCGCATAAAGATGCTGAAATCAAATACTCCACTGTACAAAATTGGTATCCGGGAAATGAAGATGGTAAAGGCGGCATTTATAACTTTGTCACCAAACGAGGCATCTGCCTAGATGAGAACGCGAAAATTTCCTGGACCCAGGTTGAAACCGGTTCGGCCATCACATGGAAATATCCAAGCGTAATTTTGAAGGGAGATAACTCGATCGGCGAGTTCTATTCCGTTGCGGTAACGAATAATCACCAACAGGCAGACACCGGCACAAAAATGACTCACATGGGGAAGAATACCAAAAGCACAATCGTTTCCAAGGGCATCGCTGCCGGAAAAAGTAGCAATTCTTATCGGGGCCTGGTAAGAGTAACCAAGAATGCAACCAATGCACGAAACTTTTCCCAGTGTGACTCCCTGTTGATTGGCAACCAATGCGGTGCACACACATTTCCATACCTGGAAATCCACAATCAGTCCTCAAAGGTTGAGCACGAGTCTACGACCTCTAACATCGGAGAGGATCAGATCTTCTATTGCAACCAGAGGGGCATTAATATGGAAGACGCAATCGCGCTCATCGTGAACGGCTACTGCAAGGAAGTTTTTCGCGAATTGCCCATGGAATTTGCAGTGGAAGCGCAAAAACTCCTGGCCATTAGCCTGGAAGGCAGTGTCGGATAACTCTTGATGAATCTAGGTATTTTGAAAAGAAACTGGAACTTGTCAACTTAACGAGAGAAATGGAAATATGTTAGTAGTAAGAAACTTGGAAGTATCGGTCGAAGGCACAAAGATTCTGCGAGGAATAAATCTCGAGGTGAATGCCGGGGAAGTCCATGCGATTATGGGACCGAATGGATCCGGCAAAAGTACGTTTGCCAATGTGCTGGCAGGCCGCGAGGAGTATGAAGTTGATGCAGGTGAAGTGCTTCTGGAAGGCAAAGATTTGTTGGAATTGGCTCCGGATGAGCGGGCTCAAGAAGGTCTGTTCATGGCCTTTCAATATCCCGTGGAAATACCAGGTGTAAGTACAGCCAACTTTCTAAAGACTGCATTGAATGAAATCAGGGAGCACCAGGGCAAAGAAAAGTTGGATGCAATGGAATTTCTGTCTTTGGTAAAGGAAAAAATGAAACTGGTTGAAATGGACCAGAAGTTCTTGAATCGCTCCGTAAATGAAAATTTCTCCGGTGGCGAAAAAAAGAGAAATGAAATTTTTCAGATGGCGGTCCTGGATCCGAAATTGGCCATTCTGGATGAGACTGACTCTGGCCTCGATATCGATGCTCTCAAGATCGTAGCTAATGGGATCAATACGTTGAAAAGGAAGGATAACGCCATTGTGGTAGTAACCCACTATCAAAGGATTTTGAATTACGTTGTTCCTGACAAAGTGCACGTGCTTTTTGATGGAAGAATTGCAACATCCGGTGGCAAAGAACTTGCGTTGAGGCTCGAGGAAGAAGGCTACAACTGGGTCAAAAGTGAAATGGAGGAGGCCGCCGTTCTATAGCCGTGTAGGCAATAGCGCAGAAATGGATTCAAGTCCCCGTCTCAATTGTTAGGAAATCGACAAAAACGCAGATAAGATTTGGTAAAGAATAGATGAAAAACCTGAGTTCGGCAAATACGGGCATCAAAGACTGGTATGTTTCCAGTTTCGAGATTTTTGAGAACAGTCTCGATGGCAGCCGTGAAACACCTTTGCATGGCATTCGTA
>JAUXJX010000067.1 GCA_030624545.1 Bacteroidota bacterium
ACTAGAACGGAAAGGCATATGCAAAGAAAAATGCCAAATTGTGACCGGCTCTGGCTGCTCCATCTATTTCGAGGTTTGATCTTGTGTTTTTGTTCCATGTACACGATCCGTCCATGAATCTAGTGACTTCCTGCAACGAATAGTACGACACACGGTGCACTCGTGGAAGTTTAGGAATGCATTTGGTTTCTAATCAGCGTATTATTCCCGGCACCTTCCGGCACTTTGCCGGTTCCGGAACAATTCGGACAAGCGATCGCCCTGAGATCCGAAGAAACAGTTGGAATAGGACCACCAACCCTATTGTCAAAGACAGCCGGCGCCACAAAGCCCAGCCCTTAGCATACCGTACAGGTTGGGCCGCCTTTTTTCTTTGTTTTTCCAGGGAACTTCATAGGCACAGCAAATTCCACGTCGGATAATAATCCCAATGGGCAAGGAAAGTTCTCATGAAAAATCGGCCTAAATTTGAAGCACGAAGATGCCGAAATTTTTCGGCTATTCTTTCATTGAAGCTTCAATAACTGGAAGAATTCCAATCCCATGGAGGAAAAATCCATGAGAATTGGGTGCAAAGACTTCCTGTCATGTAGCACAACTTGTTGCAACAATTTAACATAGTGGTACTACTAGGTCAAGAAGAAAATTAAAAAAGTTTCAAAAGCCAAAAATATCTGCTTTCAGGAAGCCGTCGCGTAGTCAGAGGATCCGAAGATTACCGGAGGATTTTAACCTGCATAAGCATGCTGAATTTGTGAATATCTAAGTTGATGGATTTGCCGCCGTGTCAATTCGATTCCGGGCGCAGCTGCATTAGTTAGCTTGAATAATTCACTCACGCAAAGGCGCAAAGGCGCTAAGAGTATTAAAGAGATCAAGGGAATAATTAATTCTGACATCACGTTCTCCCCTGTGGAATTACACAGGTCAAACTAAATTTCCCTTGACTTTCTAACTGGTTCGCTCTACAATATTTGCACGTCAGGCCATCATTTGCAGGCGTGCTTCTGTGTCTAGTGCATCTATGAAACTAAACGTTTTAAAAATCAATTGAAGTGAGACTATGTCACACGCGACCAGCGATTCGGATTCAAAACCGTCCGATGCAAAAGCCCCTTCATTGCCGGAAATCAGAGTGGCCCGGGAAGAACTCGGGGACCTGGTGCGCGAAACCCCGGTTTGGCAATGGCGGTCGGATGCGGTTGCAGAAATGCTGGGGGACGAAACACAGGTATTCCTGAAGCTGGAACTGTTCCAATTCGGCGGCAGCTTCAAGCCTCGCGGCGCTCTAATAAATATGTTCGGACTTTCAACGGAGGAACTGGCTCGCGGTATAACCACCGTAAGTGCTGGGAACCATGCAATCGCTGCGGCTTACGCAGCGCAAGTCCTGGGAACGACCGCGAAGGTGGTCATGCCCAGATCTGCAAACCCTGCTCGCATAAAGCGGAGCAAAGAGTTCGGCGCCGAAGTGATCCTGGTCGACGATGTCCACAAGGCCTTCGACAAAGTTCGCCAAATTGAAGAAGAGGAAGGGCGGACCTTTGTGCATCCTTTTGAAGGGCCGCTAGCTGCCCTGGGAACTGCCACCCTGGGCTTCGAACTGTGCCGGCAAGTTTCAGACCTGGATGCCGTTATCGTGCCCATCGGGGGCGGCGGGCTTTGTGCCGGGGTTTCGGCGGCGGTCAAACAGATGCAGCCCAGATGTAGTGTATTCGGCGTGGAGCCGGAAGGCGCCGACACCATGCACCTCAGTTTTGCGTCAGGGAAGCCGGAATCCATCGATCGCGTGAGTACCATTGCCGACAGCCTTGGGGCTCCGCATGCCGCCCCTTACAGCTTCTCTCTCTGTCAAAAATATGTGCACGAGCTCGCACTCATTGATGACAACGCCATGTGCAGATCCATGGCATTTATGTTTCATGAGATGAAGTTGGCTGTTGAACCGGCAGGCGCCGCAGCCCTGGCCGCGTTATGCGGCCCGTTGCGAGAACAACTGAGAGGAAAGCGGGTGGGCCTCATCGTCTGCGGCACCAATATCGACCTGGGGAGTTTTACCCAGTTTGTGAACAGGGGAGAATCTTCGCTTTCATGATCGGACTTCTGATGCATTTCTTACTTAATCCTTGACATTTGTATTGGGAGAAATCACTTTGATATGTGTAATTGCCGCACTTGAATTGATCGAGCCGGCGGACCCCGTTGAGATCGCGACGGAAATTAGTGGAGTGGTTTCCGTCGCGGCAAGAGCTTCGAGTTGCGGAGACCGCTCCGCTTATCTCCGCAACGATCATAATTCTAAATGTCTGGAGGAAAGACAATGAACCAGATTCGATTGTTCGGTTTCGCATTATTATTTTTGCTTGTTCATCCCTTTTCTATTTTCGCCCAGGACACCATCCGCTTTGTCCCCAAAATAGGCTACACAGCCTTCAAAGTGAGGGAACCGGTACTGCAGCTCAAACCGGGCGATGTACTCGTGAGCAACACGCTAATGGGAGGTTACTATACCGAAGAGGGCGGCGCCTGGCCGGGAGAAGTGGGCCCCATCTACATCGAGGGGGCCACCACAGAGGATCAACTTGTGATTAAGTTGGTCAAAGTCCGGCCGAATCACGATCTGGCTCCGGCACGAATCAATCCTAATTTTGGCGGACTGGCCAGTGACGTCCGCGTGCGACTGCTGAATCCAGCCGTGCCGGGGCAGCGGTTTCTGTGGCGAATCGACCAGAATAGAAAGATGGGTAAGCTGGATTTGCCAAACAGCCGCCTCAAGAAAATCGAGGTGCCGCTGGAGCCGATGCTTGGGCGCGTGGCGGTTGCACCCAAAAATGAGGAGTCTTTCCCTGGACTTTGGCCCGGAGACTTCGGCGGCAACATGGATGCGCCGGAAGTTCGTGAGGGCGCGACCGTCTATCTGCCAATCTTTCACGAGGGCGCCTATTTCTATTTCGGCGACGGCCACGCACTGCAAGGGCAAGGTGAAATCGCCGGAACCGGCCTGGAGACCACCATGGACGTCGTCCTGCAGTTCGATCTCATCAAGGGCAAGCCCATCGACTGGCCGCGTATAGAAGATGATGACTACATTATGGTGGCCGGCAGCGCACGTCCCCTCATCGATGCCTTTCGTCTGGCGCACGTCGAACTGGTCGAGTGGCTCGAAGAGGATTACGGCTTCGATCGCTGGGAAGCCTACCAGGTGCTTTCGCAAGTCGGGAAAAGCACTGTGGCGAATATTGTGGATCCCCAATATACAGTCGTGGCCAAGTTCCCCAAGAAGTATTTGCCGAAGTGAGAAAAAGGTGTGAGGGTATTTTGTTCACCCCGAAATCACAAACCCCAGCGAAAACATGGTGCCGCTGGTCGTATTTGTTCCGGCCAAAACGTGCAAGATTTCTCCCTGGATTGCCAGGCCTTTCCTCAAACTGTAAATGATCGACGGACTTATTTTGGTGATGTGCTGGTCGCCGACGATAACGGATGGCAGGACGCCGCCGCCACCCGGCAGGGGAGTCACCACCGGCATACCAGCAAGATCGGGTGGGGTAGTCGTATTTTGAATTCCATCAATATTTACTTTGAATAGGAACTTGTCCAGGTTATAGCCAACCTCTGCTGAGTAGACAATCTCATCATGAAGCGGGCCACCGCGATGGCGATAGCCTATTCCCGTGGTCAGATAAATGGGTAGGGGATAGAGGCTGGCGCCGAATAGGAGATGGCCTTCAACATCAACATCTCCAGTGCCGAGTGGCGCTCCGTCATTATCCGGCTTTTTCTCATAACCCAAAGGGAACTTGAAGCCGCCTTGAAGTGAGACGACCACAGGCTCCGCAAGAATAGCATAGCGGCCCGAAACGGCAAGATCCGCGAATCCAACAGTATTAAGCGATTCACTTCCGGCGAAAATATCCCCGGTGAGAAATTTGTCCCATTCAGACGTCAAAATCTTGAAGGGCAGGCCGCCAACCAGGGTAAGCCGGTCCGTGAGTCCGTATTCGAGATATGTGGTGACGTTGAAATCACGGAAAGATGCGTTTTCGAAGCTTATACGCTCATCAAATATCCTGACCCTATTTCCGTTATGATTGAATTCGTTTTTCGTGAAGAAATAGTTCGAGGAGATCTTGAAATAATATCCGCCCTTCTTTTGCGTCCAGGCGCCGGCCAGGGCATTACTATGGATCGACACGCTGATAAATAATAGGACAAGAAGAACCGGCAGGCGAGCGTTCCTATTATTCACTACCGTCCCCCGGACAAGGCATTCACATCGAGAAATTTTGTAGGGGGATTTTCCATCTTCCAGACATTCCACCTGGTCTTTGTTGATTCAAATTCCTCAAGCTTTCGATCGGCGTAAGTACCGCTGACGCAGGTTAAGCCATCCTGGCCCGACAAATGATACCATAAACTCTCGGTTTCATAATCAAAGAGGACAAAGGTATAATCGTAGGTCCAGCCACTGGCGCTGAGGGTAAGAACGTTACCATCAATCTCACGGCTGTACACGGCAGCCAGATCGACCAGCGGTCAGTAGGCGACTGCAACGTGGGCATCACCAAACTGCTCATCGGCGATTTCAAAACTGCTCATAATGGTAATCGGATAGGCCCGAGTACTGCCGTTTAGTGTTGTTCCCAGCACGAGAAACTGCCTTCCGCTGTCAGGATATCCCTCATCCCCCGGGGAGAGCATCTTTGCATTCAGGATTGGCCGGATGGCGTTGGGCCCCAAGCCGAACTGAAATTTTCCCGGCTCCATGCCGTACTTCTCCTTCGCATGCGTAACATCCCATTTCTTGCCGGTTCTGTCTACGATATAGATTTTTTCGTCCTCACCGCCCTTGCCTACCTCCACTCTTGCCAGGTCCGGGCCAGAGGAGCTATTGCTGCAATTCGTCAGAAGAATCAAGCCCAAAGGAACTATGCCTATCAAAAACGAAAAGCGTTTCATTTGCTCTCCCAGTTATCAACGATCTCAAGGATTTATTTTCATGATATAAAACGCATTCTTGTGTAGTATTATTCCTGGTAATTCTACCGCCGGATCAGTTACAGTTAGATATTGTTTGGAACCCGGGTTGAGGATTTCTCAGGCAATCGCCATTCTTGCGCGCGGCAGTGCTTTAAATGAAGATCAAGATTTCCTCATTGATTCTTTCCATCTATTCTTAGCTTGAATTATTCATCACCGAACAACACCGAAGTCACCGAAAGGTCAAAAAGCAAAGAGTTCTGATGATAATGCTACCTAATGTTTTCATCATGGGATTACAGTCTGAAATTTTGATATATTTTGCAAAAAATTAATCCGTTGTGTTCGGTGCTTTTCGGCCTGTCCGCCGCCAGGCGGGTGTTTTTCAGCGTTTGTGAATAGAGCAGGCTTGATTAGCTGATTTATCACCTAAACTGCATGCCAGTGGAATCTCTGGTTTGGTATTCAGAAGAATAGTGGTCCAAAGGCGATCAAAGCCAATCGGGTGGATTCTTGACCCATTCGGGGTCATATTCAGGCCATGATAAAATTCTCTTTTCTACCGATCGTCGTCCTTTTTTCGATTTCCTGCAAGGATCAACCTGAAATGCGCTATGCTCAGGCATCCCGAGAAATTCTGAGCATTCTGGATATCAACGTCTGGTCCGGCCTGGATTACAAGGGCAAGTTGTGGATGTCGGAATATGAATCAATGGGAGTTCGCGAGAAGCGCTATCAGGCGCTTATCAGCCAAATCAGGCAACTAGACCCGGATATTATCGGAGTGCACGAAGCAAACAAACTGCCGGCCTACGCAGAGAGACTCGCGTTGGACCTGAGTTATGATGTTATCTACCATGTGGGCGTGGGCGGCATTCGGCTGGGTTCCGTTGGGCTTCCCTGGAACCTTCGCGAGGGAGATGCCATTCTCGCCAAAAAGGACCTGCAGATGGAGTTCGTCGGTCGGATACAACTTTCCGGCGGATACGTTGGAAACTTTGCCTCTTTTCACTTCTCAGATGCAACACAGATTCTCGCGGCAAAAGTCGTTAATCGGAATCGGTCGCTATACGTGTTCGCCACTCATTGGCGCGCTTCCGTACCCGATAGTCCTGAGATCTTGGGCAGAGCCGAGACGTTACGTAAATCGTTACGAGCTGAAAATGACGATTTCAATAAAGTTATGGAGAAAATCAGGGAAGGTGTTGACTGGCGCTTGTCCGAATCCCGAAAGACGCTGGATTTCATTAAAAAGACGGCAGGCGATCATCCCTTTATCTTGATGGGCGATTTCAACGCCATATCGGATTCCCGCGAAATTAAGAACCTCCTGGAATTCGGCATGAGTGATGCGTATCGATCTGTCAATCCCACGGAGCAGGGATTTACCTGGGATCCCGAGACAAACCTCAATCATACAGTACATTATCTCAGCAAGCTGGAAAAAGTGAGCAAAGATCCGGGTTTGTACGGCGAACTGGAATCTATATATCGTGGAACGCCAAAAAGAATCGATTACATTTTTCTTGGTCCCAACTCGGCCCTGGGCTCCCACGAAATCTCAGTGAAATCCTCCAGGGTCGTCATAGATGACGTATTGGACGGCGTGCACGCCAGCGATCATTATGGCATCTTGGCGGAGATTGAGTTCGGTGAATAGAGATCGACTTTAGGCAACGGAGCACCGAATAACCTGATTGAGGATTCCGTATCTTCCAGCACATTTCGTTGAAAGCATCTTTGAGCATGATAAGGCACAATTTTGTTTGCATCGATTACTGAATGAGATATATTCAAAACAGCAAATTTTGGTCAACGAATCCACAGCTATTGAGCAGATAATTCTCGAGGAGATCAGATGAAATTGAATGCGAAGCCAATGGAAAGTGACGGTTTTTGGTCCAAACTGGATGAAAAGCTATTCGACACCAGAACCATCCTCATCTTTGGTGAGATCAGCCAAAAGGTGGCCAGGGAGATCACAGAAAAACTGCTTGTCTTGTCCACAGATTCCAAAGAGGACATAAAAATCGTCATCAATTCCCAGGGAGGTCATGTGGAGTCAGGCGACACCATATTCGACATGATTCAATATGTGAAACCAAAAGTCAAAATGTTGGGTACAGGCTGGGTTGCCAGCGCCGGCACGCTCATTTATCTTTCCGTTCCGCTGGCCGACCGCTACTGTCTACCCAACACGCGATTCTTGCTGCACCAGCCAATGGGTGGCGTTGGCGGCGTTGCCTCTGACATAAGTAGAGAAGCTGATGAAATTGTAAAAATGAAGCGGCGTCTTAATAAGATTATTGCCAGGCAGACCGGCCAGCCTTTGAAGAAGATTGAAAAGGAGACGGACCGCAATTTTTGGATGACCGCAGAGGAAGCTAAAGATTACGGCCTGGTTGCTCACATTATCAAGTCGGCTGATGAGCTTTAAGCCGGCAGAATTACATGGATCAGGCCGGATTGAACCACCCCAAAATAAATCCCGAGAGTGAGGTGCTGTAATACTTACCTCTGTGGATTGTTGATAGCGGCAAAAAACCTGTTTCCCCAAGAGTATTGCGAACTGCCAAGATTTCTATCTGTGCATTCTTCCGAAAAGCCATACTTTCGTCTGACGGCCAATACCCATAGAGATTGTTCACTTCGCATTGTTGCGCACATTCCGACATTGAGAGATCCTTGCAATATAGACCCCGGATACTTTCCGGTTTCCATCATTCCATTCATGCTCTTGCAATGGCAGGAAATAACGTCATTGTTGATCACGTTCCCGGAGGTCTCGAGCGGCCGAAGAAAGTTGTAGACCTTTTCGCTGACCAAAAACGTCTTATATGTTGGTCTTCATTGCCCTGCCGAGATTGTGCAGGTCGAATTCGCTGATGTGCCCGGACCCTTCAGAAGCCTGCGACATTTGGCCAAATGCGCGAGAGGCTGAAAGAGGGGAAATCATGATC
>JAUXJX010000196.1 GCA_030624545.1 Bacteroidota bacterium
GTGAGTGTGTTGTGCGGCGCCCTCTTGTCTCGTATCCACCACTTCTCTCCAGATGATAAATTGAAAGTCGAGGCCCGGAAGCTGATCAATTACGTTGCGGACAAACAAACCGATTATGGCGCCTGGTATTACACACATCCTCCCGGAGCCCATCGCAAAACGCACGACAATTACCACACCGGCTATATTGTCGACGCTATTTTGGATTACACGAATTATACAGGGGATGATTCGTTCATTGAAAATTATAGGCAGGGATTGAAGTTCTACAAGGAAAACCTATTCTTGCCTAACGGGGCGCCAAAATGGATGAATGATAAAATTTATCCATTGGACGTGCATGGCTCAGCCCAGGGGATTATTTCTTTTGTCAAGGCGAGCCAATTCGAAGACGCCTATGAAGAAACTGCCTGGAAGATCGCGGAATGGGCGATCGAGAACATGCAGAACAGAAAGACAGGTTATTTCTATTATCAAAAATATCGATTTTACACAAAACGATTCACACTGATGCGTTGGTGCAATGCCTGGATGGCACGGGGATTAAGCTTATTATTAAGGAAATACCATGAGTGCAGTAGCTGAGCAAGCCTCCAAACAGGAGGTCAAAGATTTTTGGAATAGAAATGTATGTCAAACTGAATTCATCAAGGCCGGTGAATTGGGCACGCGGGACTTTTTTGAGGAGGCCGTCAGAATTCGATACAAATATCATTTCTATCTGCCCGAGTTATTCGATTGGATCGCCGGGAAGAAACCCAGCGGCGACTTGCTGGAAATCGGATGCAGCATGGGAACCGATCTGCTACAGTTCGCCAAAAGGGGAATGAAAGTCACCGGAATCGATTTAACAGAGGAGGGTATTGCGTTAGCAGAAAAGCGCTTTGCTCTTTATAATCTGCCCGCCGACCTCAAGGTGGATGACGCTGAAAATCTTTCATTCGCCGACAACACCTTTGACGTGGTCTATTCCTTTGGCGTCCTTCATCATACACCCGATACGCAAAAATCGATTGATGAGATTTTGCGAGTCCTCAAGCCCACGGGACTGGCCGTGATTATGCTTTACAATCGCCGTTCATTCAATTATCTTGTTCACTGGTTGTTGAACGCACCCTTCGATGGCAGCCGAAAAGATAGGTGTCCCATCGAGCGAACCTACAGCAAAAATGAAGTTAACGAGATGTTTCGCAATTTTAGCAATGTGCACCTGGGAATTGAGTATTTCATGACCACGGGTTACGGGATTATCTGGGATTTGCTTCCCAAATCTCTTCATCGATCTCTCGGGCACATTTGGGGATGGCATATCGTAATCAAGGCGACTAAATGAAAAATCAGGAAGCTTTGTTGCTTGAAAAGGAATAAAAAAGTCCTGGTCATCACCTATTATTGGCCACCTGCGGGTGGTCCGGGTGTACAGAGGATACTCAAATTTGTAAAATATCTTCCCAATTATGGCTGGCAACCCGTTGTCTTAACTGTCAAGAATGGTGACTTTGTTGCGCGAGACGATAGCCTTCTCTCAGACATACCTTCCGGCATCTCAATTCATAAGGTGGCCACGGTCGAATTTTACTCATTATATCGCCGGCTTACCGGCAAAAAACGTGATGATACCATCCCGATCGGTGCATTCATGAAGAGCGATAAGGACCATTGGAAAGATCGCTTGGCCAAATGGGTTCGCACGAATTTCTTTGTTCCAGATGGAAGAATCGGCTGGATTTTTCCCGCCATTCTGCGAGGAAACCGTCTCATTCGGAAGGAGAACATAAGCGCTGTTCTCAGCACCTCACCGCCCCAATCTCTGCAATTGTCGGCGATGTACATTGCGAAAGCGAATAAGATCCCCTGGGTGGCGGATTTCCGCGATCCCTGGACGGAAACCATTTTCTATCAGGATCTAAATCGTCTAAAGTGGATGGAGAAGTTGGACTATCATCTTGAGAGAAAGGTCCTTAGCGCTGCGAATTCAGTTTTGACGGTGAGCGCTTCAATAGCAAGAAGATTCAGAGAAAAGATCGATCATATAGCCTGTGACGTATTGCCAAATGGCTATGATGACTCAGATTTCGATCAGATTGGCACATCCCAATCTTATGAGAAGTTTCGGCTGGCCTTTGTTGGCAACCTCAAGTCAAACCAGAATCCTGACAACCTCTGGAGGTCTCTTGCAGATGTGATGGCGGATAACGCTGAATTTCGAAGCGACTTTAACCTGCAGCTAACCGGAAGGATCGATGAAGCAGTGGAAAGAAAACTCGAAGAACATGGTTTGCTTTCACACACTAAAATTGAAGATTACGTTCCCCATACGAAGGCGGTCAAGAAGATGAAAGAAGCGACTGTGCTCCTTTATGTTATTCCGGATGCGCCGGAAAACCTTGGAGTTCTGACCGGAAAGTTGTTTGAGTACCTGGCTTCCGGTCGCCCGTTTCTTTCCATTGGCCCGGTCGCTGGGGATGCCGCCTCCATCCTGCAAGAAGCGGGTGCAGGCCCGATGTACTCTCCGGACAACTACGATGGCATCAGGGGTCGAATAAGAGACCTTTACCGGCTTTGGAAAATCGGGCAATTACACAATAACTGCCCTGATACCGACAAGGTAAAACAGTACGAGCGGAAGCTACTTACTGAAAAATTAGCGAATATCTTAAATCAGGTCACCGGATCGTAAGATGAAATCGATGCGATTTGATGTGAGTCAGTTTCGAGAAGATGCCGGGCATTTTCCTCGCACCGAGCTTCTGTTGGCCGTCAAGAGCTTCGACTTGCAGGCGATTCAGAAAAGATATCTTGACTCTCGCTCGAGAAGCAAGACCGGCAGTGTTGAGCGCCGCCATCCAACCCAGGGCGGGGTAGTGCACATCATTGTTGATAATGGAAAGATTGCCCAGAACAAAGTTATTGCGACCTTAACCGAACCGCGCGGCGTCGATTTCACAAAAGGCTATGCCGCGGTGTCATCCGAGGACAAAGTCTTTCTCTTCCAAATTGGTGAGAATCATCCCAACGTAATAGAACACCCGTGGCTGTCTTATATCCACACCGTAAGATTTAATAAAGACAGCTCTCGAGTTTTGGTCACCTCGTCCGGGTTGGATACGATTTTGGAATTTGACACATCATCGGGCGAATGCTTATGGGAATGGTTTGCCTGGGATCATGGCATAAACGAAGGAAAAAATCCGCGGTCCAACGAATCTTTTACCTTGACGCGACACGCAGAAGAAGCATCTCGAATTGAGGAAATGGGGAAAAAGGTTCTGTTGATTTCTGATCCACGAAAGCAGGCAATTCCAACGGCGCTCCGGGCAGCTTTCATCAACACAGCCGAATATGATGGAAATGGGGGAATATTGGCTACTTTGTTTCATGCCGGGGAGGTGATTGTGATCTCCACAGCCGATTGCTCCTGGCGCAGGATAATCGATGGGTTAAACAAGCCTCATGGTGGGATGATTTACGAAGACGGCTATATGGTTACGGACACAGGGGGCGGCAGGATGGTGTTTATGACAGAAGAGGAATGTCTTTCTTACGATTATTCAAAACTGCCTGGAAAATCGGGACTTCTTGAGAAACTCGAATGGCTGCAAACCAGTCGGCATCGATATCAAATGATTGCGACAATTGATTCTAACCGACATTCCTTGATATTTTTGGACACTCAGGCAAAAAAGAGGACTCAAGTTGAATACGATCCCAATTGGGCGATTCAAGAATTGGCTTTTCTGGACGACGCTTCTCGGCCAATGCTGTCAGCTATGGAGAGTTGGTTTGAAAAAAATATCAATGAATCGGACCGCAACACCTAGCGAAGACTCGTGCCGATGTCGAATAATGTTTGTCATTTCACACGGTCTCGTCCTAAGCAGGAATCTACATGGCCTCCGAATCCGATGACTAATTTCAACTATGGTTAGATAGGACTAACGCACATGGACAAATTACCATTCAATAAGATCTTGGCTTTGTCTCCCCACACAGACGACATCGAATTCGGCTGCGGGGGAACAATTCATCGATTGATTCAACAGGGAGCGAAAATCTGCACAGCTGTTTTTTCGCTATGCGAGGAATCGGTACCCAAAGGTTATCCAAAGGATATATTGCTAAAGGAAATGTATCAGGCTGCTGTGAAGCTCAATATTCCAAAAGACAATATAGCCGTCTATAGCTACCCGGTCCGCAGATTTCCGGAGCATCGACAGGATATATTGGAGGACCTGGTAAAGCTGAATCGCAAACTCAAGCCGGATCTGGTACTCACCTCGTCCAGCTTCGATCGGCACCAAGATCACCAGGTCATGTGCCAGGAGAGCATTCGAGCATTTCGAGATCAGACAATTCTCGCATATGAACTTCCCTGGAACAGCCCCGAATTTCATGCACAGGCACTCATTAGCTTAAAGCGGAAAAATCTCGACGCCAAGTTAGATGCAATCAAGTGCTACCAATCCCAGGAGTTTAGGCACTTTTCCGAGCCGGATTTTTTTCTGAATCTTGCCACATTACGCGGATTGCTCAACAAGTCTGAATTGGCAGAAGCGTTTGAGGTAATTCGGTTGAGTTTGTGATAATTTGACGGGAAGCCAGCCGGTGTTACCCCTTTTAGAGTCGAAGGGCGGAATCACTCACTTGTGAGAAAAAGCGCTTTTAAGCGTGGTGTTCTTTTTGAGAATTTGTCACTGGTTTGAGTGATCCCCTAATTCTCAGTTCGGTTCACTTGTCTCTCCCGTTTCCCCTTAATAAACTCTCTATAGAGCAGAAATAACAAACCGCCGTAAACGATCAAAATCCCGACAAAAGACACTCGAATTCCTGCGTAATAGGTATTCGGTTTGAACTCAAAAGTGATGGTATGCTCTCCTGCCGGGACCACCACCGAACGCAGCAGATGGTTGGTTTTATAGATACTTAGCTCGTCGCCATTCTCCATGAACGCCCTCCACCCCTTCGGATAATAGATTTCCGACAGGACCATAAGCGATTTCTTATCGGTATAAACCTCCA
>JAUXJX010000468.1 GCA_030624545.1 Bacteroidota bacterium
ATGAGACCATAGGAAGACCCATTGTGGAATTTTACAACGGTCAGGAAATCATGCAAGGCATAAGGGAGAGATATGACCAATACGGCTTCTTCGGTGTGTTGTTAGCAGCCGTCACGCCGTTGCCTTACAAGATCTTCACAATTTCCTCCGGCGTGTTCAAGTTCGACTTTTCCCAATTCATGCTGGCGTCCATCATAGGAAGATCCTTACGCTTTTTTGCCGTTGCAGCCTTGATTTGGAAATTCGGAGCGCCCATCAAAGGCTTTATTGACCGCTACTTCAATTTGTTGGCGATCCTTTTTTTCGTTTTGCTGGTCGGCGGTTTTCTAGTCATAAAATACCTTTTGTGATCACGGGGCGTAGCGCAGCCCGGTTAGCGCGCATGGTTCGGGACCATGAGGTCGGCGGTTCAAATCCGCCCGCCCCGACAGTGAAGGCAGAGAAAGGTTTTTTCAGGATCCTTTATTATCTTACCGTTGAATCTGTTGAGGATAGGAGATGAACAAGTATCCATTCAGGGAAATCGAAAGAAAATGGCAGGCATACTGGGCTGACTCAAGGCAAAATGAAATCGACCTAACCGATGCCGAAAATAAGCTCTACGCCCTGGTGATGTTCATCTATCCGTCCGGAGATAGATTGCATATCGGCCACTGGTATAACTACGGACCTACAGATACATGGGCCAGATTTAAGAAAATGCAAGGTTTCAGAGTGTTGGAGCCCATTGGATACGATGCATTCGGTCTTCCTGCAGAGAACTATGCAATTGAGAAAGGGGTTCATCCTGCAGCCAGCACCGCCGAAAACATCAAAAGAATTCGAGAGCAACTCAAGGCTATCGGCACCATGTACGACTGGAGCAAAGAGATTGACACAAGCTCACCGGAGTACTATAAGTGGACGCAATGGCTATTCCTGCAGCTTTACAAAAATGGCCTGGCCTACAGAAACAAGGCGCCCGTTAACTGGTGTCCTAACTGCAGCACTGTTTTGGCCAATGAGCAGGTAATTGACGGGCGTGGCGAAAGATGTGATAACCAGGTTACCAGGCGCGACCTGGAGCAATGGTTTTTTAAGATTACGGACTATGCTGAAAAGTTGCTGAAGGGGCACGAACGGATTGATTGGCCTGAAAAGACGATTGCCATGCAACGGAATTGGATTGGACGGAGTAAAGGTGCCCTGATTACCTTTCGGATTCCTGATCATGGTAAAACTCTCGAAGTCTTTACTACCCGGCCAGATACTCTCTTTGGTGCGACCTATATGGTCCTGGCACCGGAACATCATTTGGTTGACGTAGTCACTGCGGAGGAGAACAGGGAGGAGATCAAGAAATATGTGGATTTTGCTCGTCGTCAGAGCGACATAGAGCGCACATCACTGGAGAAGGAAAAGACCGGAGCCTTTACCGGCGCGTATGCGATAAATCCCGTAAATGACGAACGCATTCCGATCTGGATTGCCGATTATGTATTGTCGACTTACGGCACCGGTGCGGTTATGGCCGTTCCTGCCCATGATCAACGCGACTTTGAATTCGCCAAGCGATTTGACTTGCCCATCAGACAGGTGATTTCTCCGGATGGCAAGCCCTCGGTGGATCAAATTGATGCTGCGGCCACAGATCCGGGCATAATGAAAGATTCGGGCGGATTTAACGGGCTCACCTCTGAGGAAGGCTCGGAAAGAATCATAGAATTCTTGGATGAAAAAGGGTGGGGGAGAGCACATGTAAACTATAGATTAAGGGATTGGTTAATTTCGCGGCAGAGATATTGGGGTGCTCCGATCCCAATCATCTATTGCTCAAAATGCGGTGAGGTTGCGGTCCCGGAATCGGATCTACCGGTTTTGCTGCCCGAGCAAGTAGATTTTTCCGGAAAGGGGCAGTCCCCCTTGAAGACGGCTCCGGATTTTTTGCATACAAAGTGTCCGGAATGTGGGGCCGAAGCGAAGCGAGAAGTAGATACTATGGACACTTTTGTGTGCTCGTCCTGGTATTTTCTCAGGTATGTCAGCCCCAAACTCGACTCAAAACCCTGGGAAAAAGAGCTGACCGATAAATGGCTTCCGGTAGACCAATATGTAGGCGGTGCCGAGCATGCGGTTATGCATCTTCTCTATGCGCGTTTCATCACAAAAGTGCTATGTGACTTGAACTTCATAACGTTTGATGAACCTTTTAAGAAATTGATTCATCAAGGGACGATCACCAATAAGGGGACAAAGATGTCAAAATCGAGGAACAATGTGGTCAATCCGGAGCGTTTTATAGCTCAATTCGGTTCCGATACATTTCGAATGTACATGATGTTCATGGGGTCCTATGAAGATGGTGGAGACTGGAGCGACGAAGGCATCTCGGGCATGTATCGGTTCTTAAATAGGGTGAGTCGCTTGGTCGATGAATTTGTTATTCGTGCGCCCACGGGAAGTGAATCTAAAGAGTTCGGAGAGGTTGAGAGAATTCGGCATTACACCGTCAAGACTGTGACTGAGGATCTGGAGAGATTTCAGTTCAACACCGCCATTAGCCGTTTGATGGAATTCTTCAATGCGATTAACAGGTACAGACACGAAGTGTCAGTGGAAGTTCAATATAATAAAGGCCTTATGATAGCTTTGGATACATTCACAAGGCTGCTTGCGCCCTTTGCTCCTCATTTCGCCGAAGAATTATGGGAGAGGCGTGGCAATGAGCCGAGCATATTTGAGAGAGACTGGCCCGATTACGACGAAAACGTGCTTAAGTTGGATCACATTACAATGGTCGTTCAAGTGAACGGAAAATTACGCGACCAAATCATTGTGGATGCAGGTTTGCCGGATGACAGCGTCATAGAGCGGGCTCTTCAGTCCGGCAAGATAAGCAAATATGTTTCGGGCAAGGAAATTGTTAAGAAGATAGTGGTTCCGCAAAAGTTAGTTAACTTTGTTGTGAAGTGAATGTAGGAAGGTGGCAGAAAAGGGGGGAAGATGTGGTTAGA
>JAUXJX010000518.1 GCA_030624545.1 Bacteroidota bacterium
CATCGTGGTACAAATCGGAGGCTTCCGCAACCTTACCGGAAGATGGGGATTCGGTTAATGTTGTAGGCCAAGAGAATTCCAGGATGTTGGGCCAGCATATGCTAACGTCAATCATCGTTTTTGAAATCAATGGTGAAAAATGGCGCGATCCAATTCAGATCGGCGGCCATTACGGACGGGGATAGCATAGTACGCGCGAAGCGGGTTTACATCGCGTCGCCTGGAACGGCAAGGATGCAAATGGAAATGGGCTGGCGAGCGGGATTTAATTTACGCATCTTGATCTTGGCGGACAAACATCAGCAAACGCATGACTTTGATAAAGTGAGCTTATAAGGAGATGAGATAAGCTTCATGAGGCGACTTTCGGCCTCTTGAAAGCCTGGAGGTTTAATTTGTACCATAAACAAAAAAGGAGAATTCCGATGAAAAGATTCGCGTTGAGTGTATCCGTCATTGTGATGGGCGTTTTTCTGCTTTCGTGCAGCAAGGAACAGAAGACGGAGACGACCCCCACTGAGGAGCAGGCCACTGTTGAGTCTGCCGTCACTGTGGCTCAACTGGCGGCAAATGTTGATCCTGCCTGCGGCATGGAATTGACCGACGAGACTCTGCATGATACGATGGAACATAATGAACACCTGTATGGCTTCTGCAGCGATGACTTCAAAGATAAATTCATGCAGGACCCTGATATGTATGTTGCCAAGTTGGAGGAGGATCAGATGGAAGGCCACGACGAAGGAGGGCATGGCAATTGAGCTCCAGATGAGGCCATCCAAAAAGATTAATTAGCACCCTTCGATACGCCGCCGATGATGATTCGTGAGAAGAAAGTATTGCGTTCAATCCACACCGAAGTCTTATGAGTCAAGGCCTATTTCCGGCGGCTACTCAGGATGCTAATTCAAGAAAATAAGAGAGCATCCTGAGTAGCGATTTTAATTGTAATCTCCCTAGTTCGTAAGGTTTTGGAATCGCGTATCGAAGGGGCGAGCGTTCATATTAATCAGATTTTCTTTCTCCAAGAACCATGAAATCTGGGCATTGCTTACTGGTAATGATACTCTGTGATTTTTTGAACATCCGTGTCCTTGGTACGTGTCGAAGGAGGAGTTATGCAATTTTTACCTGAATGGGCGCCCAATATTCATCCCCTGATCGTTCATTTTCCCATCGCAATTCTATTTGCCGCCGTACTAGTTGATCTGCTCGCCCTGATCCTCAAGCGACGGGGAAACCTTGGTAATTTCGCCACATACCTTTTCGCTTTTGGAGCCGTTGCAGCATTTATCACATTTCTGACTGGAAAGAAAGCCGGTGATTCGGTTGATATACCGGCTATGGCGAATCAGACGCTAAACGAACATTCGGATCTGGCATTATGGACGGTGTTGTTTTTTGGAATCTATGCCCTCATTCGGCTCATTTTGGCGCTACGCAATGTTCAAGTGGGAGCCAAGATCTCTGTTCCTCTTTTCCTGATTGGCGCCGGCGGTCTTTATCTACTGTTCGAGACCGGCGAACACGGGGCTGAGCTGGTGTTCAAATACGGGGTCGGCGTCCAGGCAGCTCAAATCACCGAGGAGACGGAATCCACGGAAGGTCCTGAAGAATCAGAGCCAGTCAAGGGAATAGAATATTCGGGGAATGGTTCTTGGCAGTGGGAGCCGGGTAGCGGGGTCGAACAAGTGCTGGCACAGCAATTTCGTTGGCTGGCAGGTTCAAGGGCAGATTTGAATCCCAGCGTCATTTCTGATTCAACATTGGGACCGGTGCTCACCTTGACGTCACAGAATCAACTTATCTTGATCGTGGCTGGAGAGCAGTTGTCGGGCATTCAAGCTGATCTCACGCTCAATGTCGACAATTTTGAGGGGACCGTCATGCTGGTGCACCATGTTCAGGATGCGCTGAATTATGATTTCGTTTCTCTAACTCCGGGAGGTATGGAATTGGGCAGAGTAAGTGACGGGAAAATCCAGGTGATGGATAAAGGGGATACCGACGCAAGCGGATGGCTCTCTCTTCGTGCCGTGGGTGAAGGCCGGCATTTCCGTGGCTATATCAATGAAAAACTGGTTACTCATGGGCACGCGGACGAACTGCCGCCAGGAAGCGTGGGCATAGCCGTTCAAGGAACGGGAACACTGCTCTTGGATAAAATTAGCGTGCAATCTTTACGCGAATCTGATCAGCTTCCAGAAATTCGATCGTGAAAGTTCGCTGTCAGTGTCAAAGGTTTCACAAAGGAAATAGGAAAACAAGATGAAACCACAAAGGTATGGCTCGGTTCTTACATTTCAAGTGTCTGAACCACTGATTAACGCTGATTGCACGGATTACACAGATTAGACCCAAATTCAAAATCTGTCAACATAATGATTTAACTCTGTGCGGATAGCAAGAGGTCTGACAAACCTACTTTAACCATTAAATGATCTCACGAATGACCAAGCAAAAAAGATCAGTGAAATCACCTAATCAGTGAAAATCGGCAGTTCGGATTTCATATGCCAAAAGGGTGCCACAAAGTTTCCAGTGAAAGTAATTGTCCAAGAGGACATCATTTTTGTGGCAACCCTTCTCTGCGTTCGCTCAACCGAGTAAATCATCTAAGCAATTAGAATATAAGCACTTATGCATTGGCAAAATTTGTGGCAAGACTTTTGTAAAGAGAAATTATTATTTTTTTGAAATGTTTTGCCATGGCACAGGAAGTAGGAAAAGTAACAA
>JAUXJX010000329.1 GCA_030624545.1 Bacteroidota bacterium
CCATCTATCTGCTGGCGATAGCAATCGATTACTTTCGCGATGGCCTTGAGCAAAGGACTGCCTAACTTAATGACGGCGTCTTGCAGAAGTACCTCTTTGCAGCGAAAGCGCATTCCCTTTGGCGAGAGATCAATGATTTCTGCCTCATGCCCCTTTTGCGACCATTGGGAATAGAAGAGAATTTTCCCGGACTTCTTTATCCGCAGGACAGATCGACGGCATTTCTGATCGAGCTCTTCTTCGTTTCTTGACTCAAGGGGACAGCTACAGGTGAAGCACGTTTCATCCGGCTCCGCCTTGCGCGCCAATGGCCGTTTGCAAAAGGGACAGAATATGCGTATGAGCGGAACCTTGGCGGAATCCTCGGAAGGAAATGGCTGTTTTGTATAGAATTCGTACAGCTTTGCATCATATGCCGTGCGTTTTTGGGGATTGCTGAGAATTCCATACGCCTCGATTAAAACCCTGGCGTTCCAGTGTTCGCCGCCCAAATCGGGATGCTGCCGCAGCTCTTTCATGTGTGTGCGATAGCTGGCACGGATAATCTCCAACGGCGCATCCGGTTGGACCTGCAGTATCCTGTAATAATTTCGTCTGGATTTCATCTTATTAATCTCGGCTCTTCAGAATTATCGGCAGAAGCACGGGATTCTCTTGACAAGCGCAAGGGCATGTGGGGCTTTTGGCATCTGCAATTTGGAGCGAACAGTGTTTACGCCGGCCTGGCGCGTGCTTGCCCTGTTTCCGCAGGAGACTGCAGATTCGGAACAGGGTCCGGACTGTGTCATTGCGAGGATCCCGGCCCGCCGGGAGACGTGGCAATCTCCTTGGGATATAGACGGAGATCGCCACTCCGCCTTTGGCGGATCGCGATGACACATGTTAAGTTTTGTTGATATTATCCCGTAGAATCAACAGATTGTCTGCCATTTGCCATAAACAAGCGAATTGGAGCTAGATCTCGTGGAATTATTGATCTGATAGATAGAAATGGAGATTATGAATGAATCCCGGTTCGAATACAATGCAAGCAGCTTCAGACATTTCATCCTGGCAGAAGGTAGTGGCCAAATATCAAAAGCCGGATCATCGACGCAGCCTGTGGCAGACTGCAAATTCATTAATACCTTTCTTCGCGCTGTGGTACCTGATGTATTTGAGCCTTGGCATCTCCTATTGGATCACCCTGGGGCTTTCCTTTCCTGCCTCGGGATTTCTAATCCGAATCTTCATCATTTCACACGATTGCGGGCACGGCTCCTTTTTCAAATCGCGCAAGGCCAACAGTATTTTGGGATCGATCACAAGCATCCTGACGTTTATCCCCTACCACCGCTGGAAGCATGAACATGCCGTGCATCACGCAACGGCAGGCGACCTGGATGGCCGGGGCGTCGGGGATATCTGGACACTGACGGTTAAGGAATATCTGGAATTGTCTTTTTGGAGAAGAATCGGCTACCGGATCTACCGGAATCCATTCGTCATGTTCGGCGTTGGGGCCATGTTTACCTTTTTGATCCATTACCGCTTCCCCACACGCAATAGCGGCAAACGCGAGCGCACTAGCAATCATCGGACGAATTTGGCGTTGTTCACAATCGTGAGCATTTTGGGCATTACAATCGGCCTGGAGGCTTTGCTGTTGGTGCAACTGCCGATTTTGATGATTTCCTCCGCAGCGGGGGCCTGGTTGTTTTATGTGCAGCATCAATTCGAGGGGGTGTATTGGGATCGCAATGAAAACTGGGATTATATTACCGAAGCGATGGAAGGCAGTTCATTTTACAGGTTGCCAAAGATTTTGCAATGGTTCACCGGCAATATCGGCTTTCATCATATCCATCATCTCAGCCCACGCATCCCGAATTACTTTCTTGAAAAATGTCACAAAGAAAACCTTATCTTCCAAAAGGTGAAACACATAACCCCGTTATCCAGCCTCAAGTCGCTGACCTTCCGGCTCTGGGATGAAAACCGCCGTAAACTGGTTGGATTTAGTTACCTCAAAGTTCTGCGCGCCCAAAACGCGATGGCAGTGCAGTAAGTAGGTAGTAATAGCCGACAAATTAACCCGCATTCGGCTCACATTGAGACGGGCTCCTGCTCGCTCATCCCGCATAACTTCTCATTCATTTCGCAAAAGTCTTAACCGGGTCCGTCATGGCGGCTATGAGGAACTACAGGAATCTGTAACTTTATCCTTGTGATAAATCCTGCAAAGTGTAAATTATGACAAGGTAGTCTTGTTGTCCTGTTTTGAGAGCACCAGAAGTTTGAATAAAACGAGGAGAAATACAGTGTGCAAATCTAAAAGGAACCGCTGCCTGCCAGCCCTTTCGTTAGGGCTGATTCTAATTCTTATTCCAATTGGAGGGCTGCTGGCTCAGGTCCCGCATCCATCGGACGTCTTTGGATTTCAGCCGGGCGATGATTATGAACTCGCCACCTATGACCAGATGCTCGACTACTACAAACGCCTCGATGCCGCCAGCGATCGGGTTCAGATGCGCGAGATCGGCCGTTCCGTATTGGGACGCCCTATGTTGCTGCTGTTCATCTCGAGCGAAGAGAATTTGCGACAGTTGGAGCGTTGGCGCAGCATCAGCGAGCAATTGGCCCGCGCCCGCATAGATGAAGAAACGGCGCAAAATTTGGCCAAAGAGGGCAAATCAATCACCTGGATCGATGGCGGTTTGCACGCAACCGAGGTGGCCCACGCACAGATGACGTCGTTATTGGCGCACAAGGTTGCAACAGAGGAAACGCCGGAGATGCAGAGGATCCGCGAGAACACCATCCTTCTGCTCATGCCGGTGATGAACCCGGACGGGCTGGACATCGTTGCTTCCTGGTATAAACGCAACCTCGGCACGCCCTTCGAGACCACTCGCCCACCATGGCTCTACCACTACTACGTCGGCCACGACAACAACCGCGACTGGTTCATGAACAACATGCCGGAATCCCAGGCGGTAACCCAGGTGCTCTATAACGAATGGTATCCCCAGATTGTCTACAATCAGCATCAAACCGGCCCAAGCTGGACGCGAATTTTTCTACCTCCCTTTTCTGACCCCGTGAACCCGAATATCCATCCTGGCGTTACGACGGGCGTTAACGTGGTTGGCAGCGCCATGGCGAACCGGTTTGCCATGAAGAACATGCCCGGCGTCGTCTCCGACGTCATCTACAGCATGTGGTGGAACGGCGGTATGCGCACGGTCCCCTACTTCCATAATATGATTGGCATTCTCACGGAAACGAGTCATGCCACGCCGACACCGAGATTCTTTGACCCGGACTCTATTCCGAAGAGAATTGCCAGCCGCCGCGGCGGCGGAATGCCAACGAATGGAACGGATATCTTCTATCCATTCCCCTGGAAAGGCGGAGAGTCGCACTTCAAAGACCCGGTCAAATATATGCTTACCGCATCCATGGCGGTGCTCCGGATTTCCACAGACCTCAGGGAGCACTGGCTTTACAGCATTTACAGGATGGGACGAGATGCCATCAGAAAGGGCGAAACCGAAAAACCTTACGCATACATCATTCCACCTGGGCAATGGAACGCCGGTGAAGATGTCAACCTTATCAACGTGCTGCTCATTGGCGGCGTTGAGGTGGATAAAGCCACCAAAGCTTTCAAAGCCGGGGACAAGAAATATCCGGCAGGCTCCTACATCCTGCGTTCGGAACAGGCCTTTCGGCCTTATCTGGTTGATCTACTGGACAAGCAGGAATATCCCACACGTCGCCTTACGCCCGATGGGCCGCCGCAGTCGCCCTACGACATTGCGGGTTGGACCCTGCCAATGCAGATGG
>JAUXJX010000296.1 GCA_030624545.1 Bacteroidota bacterium
ATAGATCGGCGTTGGCAATGACGGGTATTCCACCAACACAAACCGGTCTTTTTCAAATTCCGCTTTGTTGACTGCCAGGCTGCTACCTTGCACGGAATAGACTGCGTAGCGAAAACCGCTGCATCCCGGTAAGAGACCCATCCCACCGCCGCACGCAACCGCGGCGGAAAGGGTTCCTGTCTGTTTTAAGAATTCACGCCGGCTGGAAGTCATCATCAAGACCGGTTTGCTTACAGGGATTTCAAAAATGAAATTAACTGTTCCTTTTCCTTTGCGGAAAGACTGGTAAAGCCGGCCCGGCTGTCCGCAGCTTCCCCGCCGTGGAGTTGAATGGCTTGCTCCAATGTGCGTGCGCGCCCGTCGTGCAAGTAGAATGCCTCGCCCCCCTGCGAGTCTTCCGCCAAGCCGATACCCCACAGCGGTGCCGTTCTCCACTCTGAGGTCCTGGCGGTGCCTTCGGTATAACCATCATCTAATTCCGGCCCCATGTCGTGGAGAAGCAGGTCCGTGTAGGGATGGAATGCACTTTCACTAATCGCCGCCACATCAGACTTTCCAGTCAGAAGCGTCGGCACGTGGCAGCCCACACAGTTGATCCGGCGAAAGAGTTGTTCGCCTTCCAGGACGTCGGGGTCATTTTTATTGCGCCGCGGCGGGATCTTCAAAGTCTTCACATAGAACACCACGTTCCGTACAACGCTGGCGTTTGCCTCCGGATCTTCTACATCATCCCCTGTGAAAACTCCGGTCTGGACATTATAGTTTTCCTCCATGTCGAAATCCGTCGTGATTCCCATATCCTCTTTGTAAGCCGTCACGATCTGATGGAGGAGATCGATGGCGCCGGCTTTCTTGCCGAAGCGGCCAATGTATTGTCCGTTACTTGGGAGATGATGCGGCCGCTCCACGAAATAGTCGGGTGGGGATATCCAATTCGGGACACCGGAAATTCCATCACCATCAGCGTCTTCAGGATCTGCAAGTGCCAGTATGAGTTCGTCCTGAACGGCTTCGAGGTAGCCGAGTCCGGTGATTGCGGGTGGCATCAGCCGCGTAACACCGGTTGCTTCGGACGGAATGGTTTCGGGGTCGTAGCCGCTGATGGCACGGTGCTGTAACTGAGGTCCTCCCTGCTCCCGCATAGGATCCCAGGCTGCCCCCAAATACCTTCCGAATCGAGTCAAGGTCGTGAGGGGGTGTCCTTTTCCATCACCTATATGGCAGCTCTCACATGCGTTGGAAACGAAGAGGGGGCCCAACCCGCTCCTTTCGCCGAAGATGCGCCCGAACTCTTCATCGCCAATGAGGTGATTTTCAAGCTGCTGAGGCGTCAGCTCGGGGATGGGCTCTGCCAAAACATCTTCCGCCTCGGGTGCAGTCGGAAGAAGACTTTGACAACCGATCCATAGAAAAATGAGCGAAACGGCTATTAGAAAGGATCTTTGTTTATTCATCAGACAATTCCTTTAGTTAAGCTTCAAGTCATTTACGACGACATTTGCCTCATCTGAAAATTTGATCTACGAATATATTTCGTTTTCGTCGAGTTAGCAAGATTTTTTTAGGTTCGCCTAAAAAAAATTTGTAATTAGTCTAAAATTTTTTTATATTCCTTTCGAAAAAGAGAGTAAACACTGGAGCACTGAAATGATTACGCAGGCCGTTGAGGATTATCTTAAGGTGATTTACAACTTGGGAGTGGACGGAGATTCGGTCACTACGAATGCCATCTCCGAGGGCATGGGTGTTTCCCAGGCGTCAGTTACCGGCATGATCAAAAAATTGGCTGAACTGAAGTTGATTCGCCATACTCCGTATCATGGCGTCGAGCTTACGAATGCGGGACAAAAAATCGCCTTGGAGACCATTCGTCATCATAGGCTGTTGGAGCTTTATTTGGCCGAAGCCCTGGACTATAGTTGGGACCAGGTTCATGACGAAGCCGAAAAGCTGGAGCATGTCATCTCAGAGGAGTTTGAAGATAAGATGGCACAATTTCTCGGGCATCCGACAATCGATCCCCACGGCGCCCCCATTCCTTCAAAGGACGGTGTAATCGAAGAAAGGGAATTGATGACCCTTACTTCTACCGATGCCGGCCAGAAGGTGCGAATCGAACAGGTTAGTGATCGTGATCCGGACATGCTGCGTTATTTGGGTAACCTGGGAATCTACCCTGAGGTTGAGCTTCACATAATAGAAAAAGCCCCGTTCGAAGGGCCGCTCTTAATCAAAGTAGGGAAAAGGCAGCATTATTTGGGTCCGGCCTTGACCGACCGGATAATGGTATCGGCTGCGTAAGGGTTTGAAAGCGAACATTAGTATTATTGGGACTGAAACATGATGAATCCTTTGATTTCTCTCATAATTGCATCAGCAGGCTTCGGGCTTCTCTGGTTTCTGTTCTGGCCCAAAACCGGACTCTTGTGGAAATGGAGGCTGGGCTTACGCAATACCGAACGGGTCTTGATCGAGGATGCTTTGAAGCATCTCTATGATCAAGAATATCAAGGGCTGACCTGCACCTTACAGAGCATTTCAGGAATCTTGTCCATTTCGGGAGACCAAGCCGCGAACCTGATGGTTCGCCTTGAATCGCGGGGCCTGGTAAAATCACATGGCGCCGGATTCGAGCTGACTTCTGAGGGCCGGTCCTACGCCCTTCGCATGATTCGAATTCACCGGCTGTGGGAACGCTATTTTGCCGATGAGACAGGCGTCTCGGAAACCGAATGGCATAAGAGGGCCGAGAAGCTGGAACATGGGTTGTCGGAGGAAGAGGTAGAAGCCCTGTCAGCTTCCGTGGGTAATCCAGGCTACGACCCACACGGTGATCCCATTCCTACACAGCACGGCAGGCTTCCACCCAAGAAAGGCCATGCTTTAACGGAATTGAAGGAAGGCGAGTTCGCCCAGATCATACATATTGAAGACGAACCTAATGAAATCTATGCTCAGTTAGTTGCGCAGCGACTCCATCTTGGCATGCGTATCCAGCTATTGGAGAGAACGCCGCATCGCATTCGCTTTGTCGGCGACGGCGAGGAGAATATTCTGGCTCCGGTTATGGCTGCAAACGTAACGGTTGAGCTTCTTCCCAAGGAAGAGGAAATGAAGGGTCCTTATGAATCTTTGGTGTCATTGGCAGTCGGTGAAAAAGGCGAAGTGACCGGCATCTCAAAAACCTGCCGCGGACCGCAGCGCAGAAGGCTCATGGATTTGGGCGTCATTCCTGGTACGATCATTTCAGTGGAAAGGCGAAGCGCCAGCGGCGATCCGAGGTCCTACAATATTCGAGATGCCTCGATCGCGTTAAGAAATAATCATGCGGAATTGATCCATATCAAGCGACTTGGAAAGGCGGCATAGAATGGCGACACCCAACGCGAACAATTGTGCTGCTTGCCCGGCGCACAATGTCGGCAACCTCATCAAACTCGGTGTGAATATGCAGTCCTGGGATTATGTGGTAGCTCTCGCGGGAAATCCCAATACCGGCAAAAGCACGGTCTTCAACAGCTTGACGGGACTGCGACAACATACAGGGAACTGGCCCGGCAAAACCGTAACCCGTGCCGAAGGTGGATTTAGGTACAGCGGTAAACGCTACAAACTGGTTGACCTTCCCGGTACCTATTCCTTGCTTTCGACCAGCACCGATGAAGAGGTGGCGCGAGATTTTATTCTGTTCGGGAAACCGGATGTTACCGTCATCGTAGTGGATGCCACTCGCCTGGAACGAAACTTAAACCTGGTGCTGCAGGTCCTCGAGATCACGGATCGTGCCGTCGTTTGTGTCAACCTCATAGATGAAGCGAAACGGCATAAATTGCAGATTGACGACCGTGTCATGGTCAAGCTGCTCGGAGTGCCCGCAGTGTCCACAAACGCACGCCGCGGTGAGGGCATGCCGGAGCTGCTGAAGTCTATTAGCGAAGTGGCTAATGGAGAATTTGTCAGCAAGCCATATCGAATTCAAAGTGGTTCTAGGGAGCTAAGAAGCGCAATCGACCGCCTGGCAAAAA
>JAUXJX010000143.1 GCA_030624545.1 Bacteroidota bacterium
CACTTTAGTCACTTTAGTCACTTGCTACAAACGCCACCCATAGCGATACAACTTGTGAATATACTCATTTGCTTCAGGAATATTTGTAATCTTCATATTCTCGCCGTCCCATTCCAATGGAGTGTTCAGGTGAGCCATGCGCATTGCGATGATTCCCAGCAACATGACTTCGGTGAGAGTGCCGGCGTAATCGAAGCTCGACGTTGTGGCAGGGCCTCCTTTGCAGGCTGCAACCCATTCCTCATGAATGCCAGGAGAACGTGGGATGGTCTTTGCCGGGCGTTCATATTCTCGCATCTTCGTTTCCGGGATGATCCTGGGATTCATGCCGTATGTACTGCACATGAGCATGCCTTTGTCTCCAATAAAGACCACCCCACCGCCCCGGTCACCCATTCGCCGGCCTTCTTCCAGTTCAGGTGGTCGGGGAGGTACGTTTCCGCCGTCAAACCAGGTCAACTTGACGGGAGGCATTTCATCGCGGGCTGGAAAGTGGTACTGGATCTTCGAAGTCAGAGGGTAGGTCTCATCATTGAATTCGCTGCAAGTTGCTTCGACGCTTGTCGGATGGCCTAACTTAAGCGCCCAAAAGGGGTGATCGAAAATATGGGCTCCCATGTCTCCGATCGCACCGGTGCCGAAATCGCACCAGCCGCGCCAGTTGAACGGGGCATAGGCGTAATGGTAAGGGCGATATGGTGCAGGGCCTAGCCACACTTCCCAGTCCAATGTGGGCGGCCTTGACACAACCATCGAAGGCCTTTTGATCCCTTGCGGCCAGATCGGCCTATTGGTCCAGGCATGCACTTCCCTAACCGCGCCAATGGCTCCGTCCCAGATCCATTCGTTGATCAACCGTCCACCCTCCCCGGCATGGCCCTGGTTACCCATCTGCGTGACAACTTTGGCTTCCCGGGCCGCTTCCGCCAGCTTCCTTGCTTCATAGATGGTGTGGGTAAGAGGCTTTTGCACGAATGCATGCTTTCCCATCTTGATCGCCATCATTGCTACGGCGGCGTGGCTGTGATCAGGTATGCTTATGGTAAGCGCGTCAAGGTTTTCGATTTCCAACATCTTTCTGAAATCGCGGTATTTCTTCGCTTTGGCGAAAAGCTCCCGGCCGCTTTCCTCTTCGGAAACCGATTCCTCAAATTTCCCCATCTGCTCGTCATCCACATCACACAAAGCGACGATGTTTTCTGTGCTCACGCTTATAATATCAGACCTGCCCTTACCCCACACCCCCACGCAGCCTAGGTTTAGTTTGTCGCTTGGCGATGTAAAACCGATACCCCCAAGCACGTGTCGTGGCACAATTGTGAATGCGGCCGCCGCTGCTGCCGTGCCGCCCAAAAACCTCCGGCGGGAAATTTTGTTGCCGGGGTCTCTATCGCTCTTTATTGGGACCTTCATTGTAAGACCCTTCCGATGACTAAGTACCTTGTTTCATAATTACGTTGGCCTAAGATTGTTAGCAAAATACTGATTATGTGGTTTGTGATGCAAAAATGATTTTGGACAGGATGTACAGGCTAAACAGGATGTCCTTTGTCTTATCCTGTTATCCTGTCTAAATTATAATAAGAACAACATGGATCATCACATGACGGAATTCACGACGCAAAGTAATAAGAATAATCAGACTAAACCAGTGGAGTTTTGCCAGGAACCGCCACCGGCTGTTGGGGTAAATCCCCAAATTCATAGTCAGGTGGAGTCAAATCCAACGTGGATGCATTCATCACCCAATCCCATTTTAGTTCCCTGCCGCTGTATGCGCTCATCCTGCCCATGATAGCTGTCATCGTACTTTCAGCAATTCGCCGGCCTTCGTTCAGGGGCCTGCCGTTGCGAATGCTGGCAATCAGATCCGTGTGTTCCCGGACGTATGGGTTGGGTGTGGGCCCATCATATTTAAAGGGATTTTGTCCCTCTATGAAGCAGTTGCCGCTGTCCGAATAGGTCTTTCCTGTCGTGCCAACCAGCCGCTCCGAGACGCGTGCGCTGGCGCCTTCGGTTTGACGGCACGTGCTAAGTACGCGGACTCCGTTGGGATATTCGTATTCTATGGCAAAATGATCAAAGACGTTACCGTACTCTTCGCCGGTGCGAACCTGGCGGCCACCCATGCCCATGGCCTGGACCGGGTGCGAGCCAATCGCCCAGTTGATGACGTCCAGGTTGTGAACATGCTGTTCAACAATGTGGTCTCCTGATAGCCATGTGTAAAAAAGCCAATTCCTGCACTGAAATTCCATATCCGACCAGCCGTGTTTTTTTTTGTTGATCAAATTGCTCTGAGCCCGCTCCACCCACAGAGCGCCCATGTTCCAATAACACTGCCCGCCGACGATTTCACCAATGTCGCCGCCATGAATGCGCTTCATGATTTCCAAATAGTGGTTTTGATGCCGGCGCTGCGTACCAGCTACAATGGCCAGGTTTTTCCGATCCGCAAGCTCTGAAGATGCGATTACCGAACGAATACCCACCGGATCCACGGCAACCGGCTTCTCCATGAACACGTGTTTTCCCGATTCGAGCGCGGCCTTCAGGTGCACGGGACGAAAATGCGGAGGGGTCGCCAGAATTACCATATCAATATCACTCAAGAGAACTTTCTTGTATGCATCAAACCCCACAAAACAGGTTTCTTCGGTCACGCGCAGATTGTCTGGGGGAATCCCTTCCTTTAGTTTTGTGAGCGATTCATCCAGTTGATCGCGAAAAAGATCACCCATGGCAACCACCTCAATGCCATCCGATGATTCGACACAGTTAATCGTTGCGCCTGTGCCGCGCCAGCCGCAGCCAATCAGGCCGACGCGGAGCTTGTCGGAACCAGCTGCAAAGAAATGATTACTGCGAGGTGTCATGGCAACCATTGATGCCGCTGCCGATGTTTTGATGAAATCACGACGGGTAACGTCGCTGGCCTTGTTTTTTTTATGCATTTTCACACTCCTTAATTAGCCATTATTTTTTTCACGGAAAACAGCTACGTAAAACTCGATCTCAAAAATTGTCGCAAGCCACATAGGCATCAATTACGGCCCGTTCACCTGCCTTGCCCTTTTTAGAATTGCCATGCTCCATGCCTATAACGCCATCGAAACCTTTATCATAGATATGCCTAAAAACATTTTTGTAGTTGATCTCTCCCGTGGTCGGCTCGTTGCGGCCAGGATTGTCTCCTACCTGGAAATAAGCGATCTCGTCCCAGGCCTTGTCAATATTGGGAATGAGATTTCCTTCCGTAATCTGCTGATGATACAGATCATCCAAGATTTTGCAGGAGGGACTGGCTACCGCCCGGCAAATCTGATAAGCCTGTGGAACTTTGGTAAGGAACAGTCCGGGATGATTGCGCCAGGGGTTCAAAGGTTCCAGAACCATGACCAAACCCGCAGGCTCGCAAACACCGGCGCAGCGCTTGAGATTTTCGATGACATTGGCGGTTTGGTAGTCCCATTCAAGCCCGCTGTCAAATTCGCCGGGCACGACCGTACTCCACCTGGCATTAACCCGCTTTGCGACCTCAACGGCAGCCTTCATCTTTTTCGTCAGCATTTCCGTTACGGCTTTATCGTTGGTGACAAACGACTTTTCCTTGAATTCGGCATAGGCCACGAAGACGCCCATGGTCATATCCAGGCGTGACACTTCCCGCGCGATCTTTTCCTGGACTTCGGTTGGCCGCTGCATCATGCCATTATCTTCCATGGCGGTAAAGCCTTCATCTGCCATGAATTTGAGCTGATCGATCAGGTCATCGCCGGCGTGGTTGCGAAACATGCCGAAATGAGGCGCATATTTCAGCTTGAATTGGCGCTCGCTTTTCAATTTGCCAATGGCGTCCGTGAACGAAAAGGGAGCGCTGATTGCGCCCAAAGCGGTAGCTGCGGCTGTCCTGCCCAAAAATGCGCGCCGGGACATGTTCCCGGCTATCCTATCAGGTCTTGCTGTCTGATATTTCATAACAAAGCCTTCTCGAATTATTGTAATTCAACCAGCCAGATGTTTCGGTATTGCACCCGGTCGCCGTGATCCTGCAAGGACAATCCACCTGGCTCGGATAGATTATTGTCTGTTTCCCCGCCGGTTGGTTTCGGAACTTCAGTATTGTCGTGAATCTTTACACCGTTGTGCAAGACCGTCAGAAGAGCGCTTCTTACCATTTCGCCGGTATCATCAAAGCGCGGGCTATAAACAGTGATGTCATACGTTTGCCACTGCATGGGCGGGGCGCACATGTTCACAAGCGGCGGGGCGATTCTGTAGATCCCCCCACATTCATTGTCTTTTCCTTCCAGGCCGTAGCTATCGAGCACCTGTACTTCATAACGCCCCTGCAGATAGACGCCGCTGTTGCCCCGTGCCTGCCCTTTCTTATGAGGCATGAAGGGAGTACGAAACTCAACATGCAGCTGAACGTCTCCGAATTTTCTTTTGGTTACGATTGAACCGCTCCCCGGCAAAACCTCCATACCGTCATCGGCAAGTTTCCATTTCGTCGAATAGTCCCGTTCCATACTGAAGGGCCGCCATTCCGCTTGATTCTCCGTCCGTTCCGGTGCAAACGCTGTGTAGAATATCTGGCTGCCTTTCTTGCCCTCCTCTTGATATGGCCCCGAAACAGTCCACACCGTGAGATAACCTTCTTTGCTGTCGAGGTGTTTCCGTGATCCTTCATCGCTTGAGCCATCGATATCCATCTCGCCAATGTTTTTCAACACGGTGCCATTGGGGTCCACGAGCCGGATGCCTGCGCCCCAACCACCGCCGCCATTGGTTACCTTTAGCATAATCTCGTTCCAGCCCGCCGCAAGGATCACACTGACCTTTTCCTGTCCTGGTTGATAGCCCCGCCCTTCATTCGTGGCATGCACCACCTCGCCGTTGAGCCATATCTTGATCCCGTCGTCGCTGCCCACTTCCATTACCGCTTCTTGTCTTTGCTCAGATCTAATTTTGGTTTTCAGATATGCCGCGCAATCGGTTCCACCGACAGTTTTGGCCAGATTTAAGAAACCCACGGGATCCTTTACATGCTCCCACTCATCCAGATTCGTCCCATCAAATAGAATAATTGCGCCCGCCGGCGGCTTGGCTCCAAGCTTAGGAGAAAGCCGCATAACTTTCCTAAGCTCGAATGTGCCCGTGTTGTTTCCTTCAACCGTGCCGACAAACTGCTCGCCTTTGATATGGCCCAGCCACGTGGTTCCAGTCATCCTTCCCCCTTCGGCATGGCCCATGAATTTCGTTTCGGAACCTTCCTTTTTCCCGTCCAGAACAACCACATGCTCGTCACGCGCGTCAAATTCACTGAGCAGATTGGCCTCATATTTTCCGCTGTCGAGGGCTATTACCTGGGCAGCCAGAGGCAGAACGGTGCCTTCTGTGGTCGTCCAATTTCCCTTCCAGTCACCCATGATTGCAACGATTTTTTCATTCGATGAGGCCTGATGGGATAGGCCAACTTTCTGGCAAGAAAAGAACATGGGTGATGAGATGCCGACCAATACCAGAATGAATCTTGGCTGGTGTTTGAATAGAAAGCAGAGCATAATTTCACCCTTTATGAAAAGATTTAGAAAATTGCTTCATAATCACGGTGACCAAGTACTGTCGGCATAAGACGGATAAGGTGGTTTGTGGGCAAACACATTCCAGACAAGATGAACAGGATAAACCGGATGAAGGAATAAACCTGAAATGAGAATTCCTTTGATGGGATTTATCCTTCAAAATAGAATAACATTGGCCGAAAAGTCAAGAGAAATCCTTCCAGGGATCTCTCCTCGCAATTCTTTATAGCGGATACCGAAGAACGGAGAACGCAGACCGGAATTCAACCGAATCGAGCACTCTGCCACTTAAACAATTGACTTGGCTTAAGCGAGTCTGTCTTTCAGGTCTTTCGTCATCTCTTTAGCGTTTTTCAAGATTTCACGGAATCGGATGTCACTCCTCAGATTCTCCAGGTTGGGATCA
>JAUXJX010000130.1 GCA_030624545.1 Bacteroidota bacterium
AGAAAGACCTTTGCGGAAAAATCACCGACCAAATTGCCTTGATCGTCTCGTGCAGCGATTTCAATGGTGTTAGTTTCCAGGCCAACCTGAACTTGTCCCGGAACGTTCTCAGCCGGGTCGCCAATGGGGCTAACGGAAAAATGAGAGACGGTCTGCCCCCACGCCACAGAATAAATGAGACAAACACCAATTCCGAAGCATAATAGCGAGAGCAATACAAGCTTCATTAAGTTCTTCTTCATCCCATTTTCCGTTCTGAACATTCAACTTCCTCTTGTATGTGTCTTTTTGCTGTTGCCCTTGTCCATAGACGACGCACTATTCTTTTCCATAACGCTTCGAATTTAGCACACAATGCCTCTTCAGAAATCATGCCACGTTCAGAAGAAATTGTTAATAATAGGGTTACAGTAATGCACTTACAAAACAGTCAAGTCAAAATTGTAAGCGAGTTGCAGATTTGAAATAGTGGTATAGCAGATTAGGGAAATCTGTGCATCTGTGTGGTAGACTGGGGGTTCAAATCCGACGGAGCCCTGGCACAATTATGCGCGGCCACTTGTAAATCTCAGCACCTATCCACTGAAATAGATCCAGACGAGTCCCGCGAGAATCGGTTGGCGACGGCCAGTGCGAAACCTACACGATCACTCTGGACCCTTGCGATCATGGGTCTCAAGTTGTGACTTTCTATTTCAACAGCCCTTTGATACAAGTTCAGTGGCATTATCACCATTGTGGTCTCAGGCTATGTGTCTATTTTCAATTCCATTCACAAACTTCTGGCGATACTAATGGTAGAGTGAAGTCTTATATTGGTACAAATATGGCACAAAATAAAAAGGCACCAGTGGACTGGTGCCTTTGTCTTCAAATAAATACCTGTTACCAAGGAAGTTAAGCAGTGGGCCCTACAGGACTCGAACCTGTGACCCGCTGATTATGAGTCAGCTGCTCTAACCAACTGAGCTAAGGGCCCGGATCATATCACGCTTCGACTCCGCTCAGCGTGCTATCGAATTGTGAATGAAGAATAGTGAATTATGAACGTCCAAAAATATAACAATTCGGGTCGATTTTCAATGCTTTTTTGGCAGGAATTCATGAACCGCGAAGACGCCAAGGACACAAAGAAAGAATGGCCTTCGCGATCTTCGCACCTTTGCGGTGAGATTTTGTCTGTATTTATCAATCCTTATCCAACGCTATGAATTCCTTCCGTCTTATCTCCATTTCCTGTTTCTTCAGATTCTGGTATTTCTTATTCCATTGTTTCAGCTTGGCCGCATCCTGGGCATGCTGCCGAATAGCCTCACGGGCAGCCTGAATGTCCTTTTGTATCGTGCCGATCTTGATCAGGCGCAGGCAATCGGAAAGCCAGCGCCTCAAGGCATCAGGCGGAATCTCCCCTTCCTCCATCATAGAGTTCACGATGAATTTTTGCATTTCCGGATCTTCCACGTAATCCAGCACGTGCTGAGGGTTCACCCGGCCGGTATTGACGTACTGTTCGAATATCTGGCTGAGGATAACCCGGTGGTTCTTGTCCGCGAGTTCGTCGACGTCCATGTTTTCGTAGACACCCGGAATCATGTTGGCGAAGCGAAGGAGAATGGCCAGTAAATCGCGCTCGGCATGTGCCTGTGCATTGGTAGCCTTTTGAGGCGCAGGCTCTACCACAGTTGGTTTTCTTACCGCCCTTCGTTTCTTTGCTACCGCCCTGAAGACAACAGTTTCATCCACATTTAATTGCCTGGCGATTTCCTGGATGTATAAATTGCGCGTCACTTCGTCCTGGATTTCCGCTACGCTTTCCGCAAGCAGATAAACCAGCTCTGCCCGCCTTTGCGGCGTGTCGATGGGCTTGCTCGCAGTGAATGCGTGAATCTTGAAGTCGATCAGCTCCCTCGATTCATTCAAGTGCATCTTGACCGCCTCCGCACCCTCTGCCTGCACAAAACTGTCCGGGTCCATGCCTTCGGGAAGCTGGGCAACCCGCACCTGCAATCCCTCGTGGAGCAGCACATCGACGCCCCGCAGCGCGGCATTGGCGCCGGCCAGATCGCCGTCGTAAAGGATCGACGCATTTGGCGTGTAGCGCAAAAGCAGGCGCGCCTGCTCCGTGGTGAGCGCAGTACCGGCGCTGGCGACAACATTCTGAATCCCTGCCTGTACCAATCCCAGGACATCCGCATACCCCTCCACCAGGATTGCCCCTTCATTTTTGCGGATTGCGTCCAGGTTCTCAAACAGCCCGAATAGAATCCGGCTTTTTCGATAAATGGCTGTTTCCGGAGAGTTGATATATTTAGGCGTATCCGGCTCGCTTTTGAGAGTTCTGCCGCCGAAGCCTACAACCGATCCCGAAATATTGTGTATGGGAAACATGATGCGCTCGCGAAAGCGGTCGTAGTATCCACCGCGATCGTTCGGGGCAATCAAGCCCACTGCCTTCAACTGCTCATTGGTGAAACCAAAGCCGAGAGCCGCCTTGATCAGGTTGTCCCATCCCTCCGGTGCATAGCCGATTTCAAACAGGCGCAGGACTTCTTCGCCAAAGCCCCGCTCATTCAAATACTTCAGAGCCTCTTTGCCGGTGTCGCCCGAAAGCTGATCCTGGTAGAATTTTGCAGCAAACTTGGTCACATCATATAACGCAAGCTTCTCTTTGTGCTTTGCATCGTCCACCCGGACCTCGGGAATGGTGATACTCAGCTTTTGAGCCAGAAACTGTAATGCCTCAACAAATGACAGGCTATCAACTTTCATTATAAAGGAGATGACGTTCCCGCCTTCGCCGCAGCCGAAGCAGTGGAATATCTGCTTTTGTATATTCACCGAAAAGGAGGGCGTTTTCTCGGTATGAAACGGGCACAGCCCAAAGTGGTTTTGCCCGCGCTTCTTCATGGTGACGTAGCCGGAGACGACCTCCAATATGTCGGCGGAGGAGCGAATGTCTTCGATTGTATCTGGGGGGATTCTCAATTATTGTAAAGTCACGGAGACACGGAGAACACAGAGAAAAACAACCCTGTGCCCTCTGTGACTCTGTGGCTATCCTTTCTCAAAATGTACGATCGTCACACCCACATCGCCCTCATTCCATGCACCGTGATGGAATTCCGTGACTCTTGGATGGGACTTCAGATAGGCGTTCACTTTTTGGCGCAGGGCGCCGGTGCCCTTGCCATGAATAATGCGGGCTTGTTCCAGTCCGGCCATGTATGCCTGATCCAGGTATTTGTCCAGAAGCGGCCCGGCTTCGTCCATCGTCATTCCGCGCAGGTCGATCTCCGTGCTAAAATCCTTTGGCAGGTCGATCGCTGCGCCATACAGCCGATCAACCCTTTTCTCCTCTTTCTTCTGAATTCTTCGCAATAATTTCTGGGGCAGGCGAAGCTTCATTTCACCCGCTTCGAACCACACGAGCCCCTGGGAGTCCACATCGGAAAGTACCGAACCGGTTATTTTCATCTCCTGCCATTCTGCATGATCCCCTTTTGCCGGCAGTTCTGTCATTTTCTCTTCCGGCTCCCGCAATTTCGAAAGCTCCTGCTCCACCTGCTGCTTGATGTCCTGCACCTGGGAGCGCACCTGCTTTACAGCCTCCTTTTCGGCGCGCTTGGAGCGGATCTCTTTTACCGTTTCTTCGATAATGGCATTGGCGCGCGCCAGGATGGCCTTGGATTCTTCCAGCGCCTTGCGTTTGAGGTTCCTTTCGTCCTTTTTCAGACTTTCGTAGCGCTCTCTGTATAGTTTTGTCAAAGCATCCAGCTCTGTCTTTTTCAGTCCCGTTTCTGACGAAAGCTGCTGGTAATGATTCAGTTTCTTTTCCAATTCGAGAACAAATTTGTCCAGGCTGCCGTGTGCCTTGCCAACCAGGTTCCGGGCCCGTTGGATGATTTTTCCCGGAAGTCCGAGGCGCGTGGCGATGTCGAATGCATAGCTGCTGCCGGGAATCCCCATACGGAATTTGTAGGTCGGCTGCAAGGATTCTTCATCAAAGGCCATGGAGCCATTTTCCGCGCCGGCCAATTTGTGCGCAAAGGCCTTAAGAGCACCCTGGTGAGTCGTGGCAATAGTCATGGCGCCCATCTCGGCAATTCGCTCAAGGAATGCCATGGACAGGGCGGCGCCTTCCGCCGGATCGGTTCCGGTGCCAATCTCATCTATGAGAACCAGAGACTCGGGCGTCGCGCCTTCCAGGAACTCAGCCAGACGGGAAACGTGGGCAGAGAATGTGGACAGATCCTGTTCGATGGACTGTGCATCACCGATGTCCACAAAGATCTCGTCCAGCATGGGAAACTCCGATTGCTCATCGGCAATCACAGGAAAGCCGCATTTAAACATCAAGGCGGAAAGACCCACATTCTTTAGCGCCACCGTTTTGCCGCCGGCGTTCGGGCCGGTTATGACCAACAAATGCGTCTCGTCATCCAGAGACACGTCCAGAGGAACTATATTTTCCGCATTGCCGTGCTTCATAAGCAGTAATGGATGATAGCCACGGACGATAGTTAATTTTTTCGCAGAAAGCCCGGGAACGATTGCATTCCATTCGACGGAAAAACGTCCAATTGCGTAGAGGCCATCCAGTTCAGAAAGCCCGGCAAGGGCTGAATTAATCTCATCAATCCTGGCGCGAATCGAGCCGGTTAATTCACGAAGAAGCCTTTCGATCTCCCGTTTTTCCTCGATCTGCATCTCACGAATCCGGTTGTTCATCTCGAAAACGGCCGTCGGCTCAATAAACAGAGTGGCTCCGCTGTCAGACCGATCGTGAACAAAACCTTGAACCCGCCCCCTGCAATCATCCCGCAAAGGGATTACCACTCGTCCCTCCCGAAGAGTGACGACCGGCTCCTGGAGATAATCCTTGCTCTTTTTGATGATTTCATCAAGTTTCCGGCGGACCCGATCTTGCTCACGCCGAATGGTCTTGCGCAGGCGAGCCAAATCCGATGATGCCGAATCTTTCACATCTTTGGTGTCTGCATCAATGACCTTGAATATTTCCCTGGTGACTTCACTAAAGGAAACTACATCCCGAAAATGACTCACAAGAGCGGGGTATTTCTCTCTGCGCCCGCCCAGAAAGCCATGGATCTTATGAGAGACCTCAAGCGTCCGCCCAAGATGGAATAGCTGTTCTATGGAGAGTGAACTGCCCTCCACAGTGGCATGGCCAAGGCTTTCACGCACATCGTTAATGCCATGGATGGGGAACGGATCGTCGTACTTAAGCAGTCCGAGCATCTCCTCTGTCAATGTCATTTTTTCACGCAGATCCTCCCTGCTTGCAATCGGCTCCGTTTCCAGAATTCGCTCCCGGCCTAATGCGGAGCTCGCATAAGATGCAATTTTTTCAAGCAAAATGTCGAACTCTAGTGCCGCGTAGAGCTGTCGAATATGCTGGTCCATGAATAAGTCTGGGATTTTGCTGTTGGATACTCTAAGAGCCGGAAGATTCTTTGCGGAAAGATTCCAGCCATTCCATGGCTTCCAAGCTAATTTCCCCGGCCCGGCCGGTTAAACTTTGGCGCAGTTCGCCATAGAAGCTCCCAGCTATGGGCACGGCTTTGACTAGAAGATTGAACACCGCGGGCGCGACTTTGGTCGCCGGAGCAAAAAGTGCTGAATTATGCAATTCCGATTGAAGCCTGCCCTGGAATGGAATCAATGAAAGAATGAGAGCCAGAATGCTGACAACTACCGCTCCCTTAAGCAGGCCAAGAAGAGAGCCGGCGAGCCGATCCAGCCAACCCAGGGCCGCGAAGTTCAAGACGGCCCGCAAGAACTTCGCCGCGAGGATAAACGCGGCAAGAACGAGGACAAATATGATGACAGCCGTCAACAAAACGGCAACCTGCGGTGAGAGGGAAAAGAAGTGCAGAAGGATTGAGGAAAGCTCGTCCATGAATTGAACGGCCAAGACAAGGGCCACCACCAGTCCTAGAAATCCGGCAATGCCGCGCAAGAAGCCGCGACGCACTCCATTAACAACAAAAATGGCTACAAAGATGATGATAATCCAGTCGACGAAGTTCATTTAATGGTAACCAGTTTAGCCACGGATTGACACGCCCGTCTGCCGAGGGCAGGGATTTGCACAGATATCGAAAACCGCAAGCCCTGTGGCACCTTCTCGATACGCTGTTGCAAAAGGGGTAAAAAGCCTCGATTTGTCATCCTGAATCCGCCGCAGGCGGATGAAGGATCTTGTCTGAAATTCATTCTAACTCTCATGTAATCATATTGTCGTGTGAAAAGTCGGTGAAAGTGTCATTGCGATCCGCCGAAGGCGGAGAAGCAATCTCCTGCCAATGA
>JAUXJX010000160.1 GCA_030624545.1 Bacteroidota bacterium
CAGGGCTTCGGTTCGCAACTGTTCATTTTCCTTCAGGAGGCTTTCATATTCGTTGGCCACCATTTCCAGGAACGTCTCTACTTCGACAGGGTCACACCCTCGCATCGTGCGCTTAAATTCCTGCCTCTTAATGTCCAGCGGCGTTAGTCTCAATTGAGATTCTCCTTGTAAGCCTAACTGCAGTATAATTGATCCTGCCTGGCAGTTTTTGATCTATCCGTCATTTGCATCAAGTTGATCTTGGGCCGAATATTGCGGTCCCGATTCGTACTATCGTTGCTCCTTCCTCAATCGCCCATTCGAAATCACCGCTCATTCCCATAGACAGATGCGTCAATACTACGGTAGGCGAGCCAGACGCATTTATTTGATCTCTGAGTCTGGCCAGAGTTTGGAAACAATTTCGCACCTCATGCTCATTGCTGGTCCATTTACCCATCGTCATAAGCCCTGATATCTTGAGGCGCGGCAATTCTGCAATCCGGCCTGCAACCTCCGCCGCCTCGTCCTGAGCGATTCCGAATTTCGTTGGTTCGTCCGAAGTCTTCACTTCCAGCAGAATCTCTACCTCTCGATCCATCTGAGTGCAGCGCCGGCTGATCTCTTCGGCCAGATGAAGGCTGTCGACGGATTGGATCACGTCAAAGATCTGCAGGGCGCGCTTAACTTTGTTGGTCTGCAGGTGGCCCACTAAATGCCAGGATGCGATTTTTCCCAGTTCCTGATATTTCGGCCAGGCCTCCTGGACCCGGTTTTCACCAATGGAAGTAACCCCGGCTTCGACCGCGCTCCTGATATACTCACCGGGAAAGGTCTTGGAAACTGCAACAATGTTGATTTCATCCGAATTCCTGCCGGACCTCTGAGCTGCCAGTGCGACCTTTTCCTGTACATCTTCCCAGTTATGCTGAATATTTGTCATTTGTAAGTTTCAGTAAATCTATCCTTTTAGGGCCATAAAAGCAATTAATTTTTGACCGGTCAGAGCTCAACAAAAGGTTGCCACGGCGTAAAAAGCCGACATGAGATTCGGTTCAATTTTTCGTTGCTTTTGCAGAATCCCTTTATTATCATTGCACAAAGTCAAAGAGAAAACCCATACAAGTTGAATAGGACCTTTTCCAGCGAATTGAAACTTTTCGAAGTAGTCATGCATATACTAATTCGAACAAAGCGAGAAAATTGATTGGTCTGGTAGTTATGCGAAATTGGCAAAAAATATCATTGTTGCTTGCCGCCCTCCTGTTCCTCGCATTATTTGCAGTTATCCCGCTTCTTCATAACCATACACGCACTTTGCAAGAGCCTCTGACTTGTCCAGCCTATATATTGGAGATCAGTCTCGTTTCGGCACTGTCGGTTCTATTTTTGGGCTTGGTCGTATTCATTCTTCCCATTTGCCATCAAACGACTTCATCGAAAAACCCGACTCTTTCGAACTATATCTATTCTGTCTTCAACAATCGAGCACCTCCTCTTCGCTAGAATATAATCCAATCGCATCTGTCCGCAGATTCTCCGGATGGTGAGGGATGCGTCCTTGTTCATGGAATGAAGCGGCGTTCCCCGGAGCCAAATTGGTATGTCCGCGAAGGATAAGGAGAGGAAAATGAGAATCAGGTTGTATGAGGTGTTTATGAAAAAACAGACAGTTGTCTTTTTGTCTTGCTGCATGATGGCGGCGCCAGGATTTGCCCAGGAGAGCAGCCGGGAGAAAATCGACAAGCTGGAAAAACAGGTTCGGGAGCTAAGCGAAACCGTGAGAAAACTGGAATCGCAATTGAGTGAATCAAAAAAAATCGCACCAAAGGATTCTGTGGCTGAGGAGACGGTGGAAGACGTAGACGAAGCATTGTTAAAGGAACTCGAAGCGGAGTTGTCGCCAAAAGGTCAAGAGCAAAATATCCAGCAACAACCGCAAATCTCCGGTCAGACCCTGGCAGCGCGTCAGAGAATGTTTCAGGGTATGAATCCGAATATCAGCGTGATTGGAAATTTTACCGGCAGCGGAACAAGTCTGGCAGGAGTGGAGCGCAGCTATGATTTCGGCCTGGACGAATCGGAGTTCGCATTTATAGCCGCAGTGGATCCCTACGCCCGTGCAGACTTTTATGTTGCTTTTGGCAAGCATGCCGGCGAAGGATTGATTCCCGAGGGAGAGGAAGGTGATAACAACGGTCACGGCGGCGAAGGGGAAGAGGGAGGCGGACTGGAAGCCGAGCTAGAGGAGGCCTACCTAACGCTCCTATCTCTCCCTTATTCCATGCAGCTTAAGGCAGGCAGGTATCGCCCCAAATTTGGCAAGATCAACGAGACCCATCCACATGCTTACCACTACATCGGTGTGCCGTTGATGTATCAAAACTATCTCGGCGGCGAAGGCCTGGTAGATGAGGGCGCTTCCTTAACATGGTTACTGCCCAATAGGAAATTCTTCCAGGAGCTGACTTTGAGCATCTTAAGCGGGCCCGCAGAGAGCCCTTCCTTTACGCGGGCAGAGGCGGATAATTTCCTGTATTTGGCCCATCTCAAGAATTTCTTCGATCTTTCTGATAATACAAGTCTTGAGATTGGCCTGGCGGGAACGGCAGGCCCGCATAATGCCCACGGCGATCGCACAACGATCTATTCAACGGACGTTACGCTCAAGTGGAAGCCGCTGCAATTCAATCGCTATAAATCGTTTGAGTGGCAAACTGAAGCTCTGCTAAGCCGGCGGGACGCACCGGATGGTACCATCGAGAGCTTTGCCCTGTTTTCGCACTTGCGCTATCAAATCGCCAGGCGTTGGTTCCTGGGCTACCTGTTTGACTATTCCGAGTTTCCACAGACCAACAAATTCCATCACACGGCCGTTTCGGGCATACTGCAATTTTTTGCCACCGAATTTCAGAAATTCGAAATACATACGAGATTCAATGCCGGTAATTTCTTTGATGACTATGTAGATGTGGGTCTACGGGCAGTATTCGTAATCGGATCGCATGGAGCGCATCAATATTGATTTTTATAAACCGCAGAGTTCGCAGAGGACGCAGAGAAGATCATAGAGGGATTTTGATTTGATGTCGACTGTGTCAAGAGTTGAGAGTGTTATTCGATTGCCACGAGCTTTAGCTCGTGGCAAAATGGAAGATAGTTATATCATCAGTCGGATTATTACTAAACCGCATGAAACTCTAAGCGGACGTAGGGTGCACACAAGAGGTCATAGCAGTCTTTTCGAAATCTAATGCTTTTGCTAAATTCGTGATGTTCTCTGCGTTCTCTACCGAACTCTGCGGCTAAATAAAAATGATAGGAAGACAAATATGAGATTCAGACTAGGAAACGTAATCTTCTTAACCCTCGTTTCGTTCATGTCCCTGCTATGGATTTTGGCCCGCGCAGACGACAAAATAAAAATCGTGACATCCTTACCCGATCTCGCGGATATTGCCAAGAGAATAGGGGGTGAAAAAGTTGAGGTAGAGGCAATTGCGAAGGGCTACCAGGACCCACACTTCGTCGATCCGAAACCGAGCCACGTTCTAAAACTGATCCGAGCAGACTTGTTCATCCACATCGGGTTGGATTTGGAAATCGGTTGGGTGCCACCCCTTCTCGAGAAATCGAGAAACCGGAAGGTCTATTACGGAGGCCAGGGATACATTAACGCATCGGAGGGGATGTCTTTACTCGAGATTCCAAACGTGGACCCCGCTCAACTAAGAGCACAAGGCGACATTCACGTATTTGGAAATCCACATTATTGGCTTGATCCCGAAAACGGAAAGATTATTGCCGAGAACATCTGCAACAAACTTTCCGTAGTCAGTCCTGGGGAAGCCGAATATTTTCGCATGAATCTCGACACCTTTGGTGCACAACTGGACTCTGCGATGCAGGTTTGGTTGAAAAAAATGGAACCCTATCAAAACAGAAAAATCGTTGCTTATCACAACAGTTGGCCGTATTTTACCAGTCGGTTTAACATAGACGTGGCCGGTTTCATCGAGCCCAAGCCAGGTATTCCGCCGACGCCGAAGCACCTGGTTTCCATAATCAAACTGATAAAAAGTGAGAATATCAAGGTCGTGATCATTTCGCCCTACTTCGATGACAAACCGGCGAAGGCTGTTGCAAATAGAAGCGATGCGGTGGTGGTTTCTTTTGCACCTTCGGTGAGCGCCTTCGAGGAGGTAAAGAGTTATTTTGATCTCTTTGATTACAATCTGAACGTGCTGATCTCGGCATTTGAGTATTTTGAAGGTTCAGACAAGAAGAAATAAATACCACGTTTGACAAAAAAACCCTTGATTAATTAATCTTCGGAAAAGATGCATGCTTGAATTTTTGATCACTCCCCTTATTGCATGTATTGTTCTTGCCATCATGCATGCCTACCTGGGTATTCACGTGATCGAACGAAAGGTCATTTTTGTCGATCTGGCCCTTGCGCAGATTGCCGCCCTCGGAACGGCCTTTGGCTTTCTCCTGGGTTTTGGATATGGAGATACCACGTCCTACTTGCTTGGCTTGCTGTTCACATTCATTGGGGCAGGGATCTTTTCCTTAACGAGAACACGCAGGGAGCGTGTACCCCAGGAAGCCATCATTGGTATTGTCTACGCGGTTTCGGCCGCAGCCTTCATCCTCGTGATGGATCGTGCTCCGGAAGGCGCAGAAAAAATAAAGGGCATGCTTGTTGGCAGTGTGCTTTTCGTTAACGGACCGGAAGTAATCAGGTTAACAGGACTTTACTTAATTATTGGGTTATTTCATTATGTTTTTCGGAATAAGTTTATTACGATTTCCAGCAACCCGGAAAAAGCCTACGATAGCGGGCTTAGGGTGAAATTTTGGGATTTTCTCTTTTATGTGTCATTTGGCATAGTCGTGGCCCAGTCCGTGCGCATTTCCGGCGTATTGCTCGTGTTTTCGTTCCTTGTGGTGCCGGGAGTCATTGCCGTTCAATTTGCAGACCGGTGGGGCAATCGTCTTGCCATCGGATGGGCGGTCGGCGCCGGCGCCAGCCTGCTTGGGATTGTCTTTTCCGTCATTTTGGACGTTCCCACGGGTGCGTCCATAGTCTGCACCTTCGGCATAATCCTCATTCTTATGGGACTCGTTCGTATCACGCTCAAAAAGTGAAGATTTTGTTTATCTTGTTCCGTCCTTCCGCTTTTCTCTGCTTCTCTACCGGTTAAAAGAAAAAAGCCCACCCAAGATGGGAACAAAGCGAAATCATTCATTTGCAAATAGTCTTTGATGAGCGTAATCCAGCCTCTCCCAAAAACTCTCAAGGAAAATGCTGAATTCCTTGCTGGGAGGCGCCAGCTCAAATTTACGCCGCTGAAAACGTATATCGCGATACATTTGGAATGGCTTCAATTCAGGCGCTTTCGGGATAACCTGGTTATTACTCTGGATTCAAATCGGAATGCTTTCGTATTCATTGATATTGTTACGCAAAAAAGAATACAAGTTCGATATGATAGTAACTGGG
>JAUXJX010000018.1 GCA_030624545.1 Bacteroidota bacterium
AGAATTGGCAACCCGGCCAGTGCCACAAGACCGAGTTGGAGTGGATTCACGCCGGCGGTAATAAAAATCACTGCGCTGATCAAAAATAAGATAATAACCGAGCCCATGTCGGGCTGTTTAGTGAGCAAAAGAGCGATAACGCCAAGGACCAATAACTGCGGCGCAAGGCTTAGATTCCACTTGCCTAGAACTTCTCGCTTTCGGATCATTGCATCAGATAAGTATAGAATTACGGCCAGCCGAACGAAATCAACGGGCTGAAATCGCAGGGAATAAATCTGGATCCATCGCTGCGCATTGCCCTTTTCGACACCGTCTGCCAATACCCAAATCAAAAGGCCCAATCCGCCAAGCAGCCAGAACTTCGCTCCCTTCAGCCAAAACTTATAGGGGACCACAGCCGCAATGATCAAGACGGCCAGGCCAATCGCTACACGAAAAAAATGTCGTCTGAAAAATAACGACTCATCACCGAATCGTTTCAGCGCCACGTGATGGCTCGCGCTGTAGACCATAACAAGTCCAAAGCATAACAGCAGGATGACAAGACTGAGGACCACATAGTCGTAGCGATTTTCTTCCTTTTTGCGCATTAACGCACCTTGAACAGACTGAGGCTGAACAGGAGCAGCAAAATACCGATGATCCAAAATCGGACCACGATTTTTGTTTCCGGAGTCCCCATCAATTCAAAATGGTGGTGCAAGGGCGCCATCTTGAATATGCGCTTGCCGCCGCGGTATTTGTAAGAGAGAACCTGCAAGATAACGGACAGGGTCTCAGCCACAAAGACGCCTCCGATCACCAGCAACAGCACTTCTTTCTTGGTCAGGATGGCCAGCGTTCCCAGGGCGCCTCCCAGGCTCAGACTACCCACGTCTCCCATAAAAATTTGTGCAGGATGTGAATTGAACCATAGAAACCCCAGACATGCACCGAGCATTGCCGCGCAGAAAACCGTGAGTTCTCCTGCGCCCGGCAGGTACATAATATTCAGATAAGAGCTGTAATCGACTCTCCCCGTAATATAGCTTATTGCCGCCCAGGCCAGGGCAGCAATGCCCACCAACCCGACAGCAAGCCCGTCCAGGCCGTCGGTAAGATTCACTGAATTCGACGTGGATGTAAGAACGAGGACAGCCAGCGGTATGATAAAGATACTGAGGTCTATGACATTTGCTTTTGAGAATGGAATAAAGGTCTGAGACTGAAATTCTGCATATATCGGTGAAAACCATATCAGCAATCCGACAAATAGCCCCGCGGTAATTTGACCGGCCAACTTATACCTGCCGATTAATCCCTTTGGCACTTTTCTTATGACTTTGAGATAATCATCAAAGAATCCGATGGCGCCCATAAACACGGTTACGAAAAGGATGATTTTGGTGAACACGGTGTCCCAGCGCGCAAACAGGATCGTTGGAATGACGATCGAGATCAAAATGATAACGCCTCCAAATGTTGGAGTACCGGTTTTTGCCTGATGCCGTTCCGGAAGATCCGTATCAATCTCCTCGCCGATCTGACGCTTTCGCATGAATTCGATCACTTTGGGGCCGACATAAAAGCTAATGAGGAGCGCCAGAATAGCCGCCGAAGCGGAGCGAAACGAAATATAGCGAAAGACATTAAATCCGAAAAACATCTCTCTCAGGGGATACAAAAGGTGATACAGCATCTTGCTTTCTCCAGGCGGGATCTACTCCCGTGCAAGTTCTTGCAATTCTCGCCAAACCTCGTCCATTTGCATACCCCGTGATCCTTTAATAAGTACCACATCATTTTCGCCAAGAGTCTCCCAAACCGCTTGCGCCAAAGCCTTCTTGTCTTTAAAGTGCTTGGCAAGTTTTCCGCCTGCCCTTTTGAAGGCGTGCTGCGTGAGAGAAGATTGATCGCCAAAAAGGAATATTCCCTGAACGCCGTTCTGTGCGGCAAGTTCGCCGGCTTCCCGGTGGGCACGCTCGCTTTCTACCCCTAACTCAAGCATATCTCCAAGAGCAGCAAATGCTCTTCCTCCACGATGTCGTGCGATCAATGAGAGAGTGCTAATTGCGCCCGCCAGGGAATCCGGATTCGAGTTGTAGGCATCCAGGATGACGAGCGCATTTCGGAATTCTATTAATTCCATCCGCTGACTGACTCCCGCATGCGACTCCAAGGCGGTGGTAATGCGCTCGATGGGTATCTCAAGATAAATTCCAACCGCAGCGGCTGCCAGGGCATTAGGTAGTTGATGGCGCCCCGGAATTCGCAGCTGAATGTCTACTTGGTCTTGCAGCCTGAATTTCGCACACCCATTGGGGTCAACTCCCAATTCTTCAGCAGAAACGTCACAGCCCGGAGTAAATCCATACGTAATTCTATCTTTGACTACTTGTGCCATCCGCGTGATCCGGGGATCGTCGGCATTCACAAAGGCAACGCCGTCGTCGGGTAAGACCTCAAACAATTCACCCTTTGCCCGGGCCACTTCATCGATTCCCCGGAAAAACTCCAAATGTCCCTCTCCTATATTGGTGATCAGACCGTGTGTCGGGCGGGCCATCTCGCACAGTTCCGCAATCTCACCAGGGTGGTTCATTCCCATCTCAATGACCGCGATCTCGGTTTGATCATCTATTCCCAACAATGAAAGGGGCGTGCCGATGTGATTGTTCAAGTTTCCCGGCGTTTTCGTCAAATTGAACTTTGATTGCAGAACAGAAGCAATCATTTCTTTGGTTGTGGTTTTGCCGTTCGTGCCCGTCAGACCTAGAACCGGTATTGAGAATCTCCTTCTGTAGTTTGCGGCGAGCGTCTGCAGCGCCTGCAAGGTATCCTCTGCCCGAACCAATACGCGTTTACCCGAGGCGCTATCTTCGCCGGACCAATCATTTCGAACCACGCATGCCGCTGCACCCGATTGGAATGCTTGGGGAACGAAATCGTGCCCGTCAAAGCGATCACCCTTGAGCGCAAAAAAGATGTCGCCCGCGTTCAGGCTTCTCGTATCAATCGAAACTGACTCGACGGCTGAATCTGTGGGACTTCCTGATATTTCAATTCCGGGACCCATGAGTCGAATCCATTCTTCAAATGGCATTGATTCCACACCAGCCTCAGCCGGATTTGGGACGACAAATGATCTTGCAATTTTGGCTATCGACCAGACTATTGGGCGCCGGAACCTGCGCAACCACAACGCCGCTGCCCTGTTGGGTCGGATGGAGTCCGGCCTGAGTTAATATCATGATCGCCTCTTTTGAGCTCTTACCACGAACGTCGGGAATCCTCTTGGCAAATCGCTCCTGCTTTGATTTGTCGCCCAATTTGAGCTTTATTACCTCACCCTGCTGGGTTACAGCCCGGGGAGCAGGGTACTGTGCGACCACAAATTCTCCGATTCCTTCCGTTCGGGCTTCAAAGCCAAAGTCCGAGAGAATTGATTTGGCAATTTGTATTGGGCGTTCTGTCAAATCGGGAACGAGGATTCGCGCATCTTCTCCCGAAACGAAAACTCCCCCGGTATCATCCGACATCAATCCCATTATGCGGCGAATAACCTTGCAGAATATTGGCGCTGCCGATAGCCCGCCGTAGTAGTTGGGATACGTGGGCTCATCCAGGATAACAAGACAAACCAGTTTGGGATGATCGACCGGTGCGAAGCCGACAAAGGAGGCAATATATTTGGAGTCTGAATAGCTCTTGGCGACAGAATCATACTTTTTTGTGGTTCCGGTTTTCCCGGCGATTGTAATTCCATGAACCGCTGCTTTCCGGCCGGTTCCATTATCTACCACGTCCCTCATAAATGATTTCAAAACTGCCACCGTTTCGGGCTTCAGAGCCCGGCGAACCGTGTCAACTTTAGTCTCTTCAAAACGGTTGGGTGAATCAGGCCTCATCACAGCTTTCAACAGCCTCGGTTTAAGTAGATATCCTCCGTTTGCGACAACAGCGTAGGCATTTGTAATCTGAATCGCAGTAGCCATAACGCCATAGCCGATGGGGACCCTTGCCGCATCACTTTTGCTCCAGGCAACATAATTGGTCAATTTGCCTTTATGCTCTCCTGAAATATCCAGGCCCGTTACACTGCCGAAGCCAAGCGCCCTGCTGTATTCGTAGATCCACTTTTTCCCGACCTTTCCCGCAATCTTGGCGGTGCCAATATTGCTTGAATTCGAAAAGACCTGCTTGAATGTCAAGTCGCCATAGGGCTTATGGTCTCTGATCCACCCCCCGGGGAATTTGCCTTTGCCATTTTCACAATAAACCACGTCCGTAGACTTGGCTACGCCCCTCTCCAGGGCTGCAGCGGCAGTAACTAGTTTATAGGTTGACCCGGGTTCAAAGGGATCAACCAGAGCTCGATTACGCCGCTCCGAGGATTCAAAACTTGAAAAATGATTCGGATTAAAATTAGGATATGAGGCCAGACTAATAATCTCGCCAGTGCCGGGTCTCATCATCACCAGGATGCCCGCTTTGGCTCCATACCGATCGATCCCCTTTTTGAGTTCCTCTTCAGCAATCATCTGATAATTGATATTGAGAGTCAGGACAATGCCAATGCCGTCGATGGGCTTTTCTTCCGGCTTTCCCAGGACGGGAATGGTTTGGCCTCGCGCGTCCACGTTGACGGTCTTGTAGCCCGGCTTACCTTTGAGGAATTCCTGGTACTTCTTTTCGATTCCAGCGATGCCAATATGATCGATATTGGTGAAGCCAATCACATGTGCGGCGGACCTTTGATAGGGATAATATCGACCAAAAGTCTTTTCCGTAACGACCGAGCCGATTCTACTCAAATTGATTTTCTTGGCAGTCTGTTGATCCAGGCCGCGGGCAAGCCACACAAAACCCTTACTCTTTAGCAATTTGAGATAATGGCCTTTACTATTACCCGTCATTCTGGAAAAAGCTCTGGCCAATTCCTGGCGATTCGTTAGCCGTTTTGGATTGATGCCATACGAATATTGCTCCACATCAAAGGCCAGCTTATTGAGGTTACTGTCGTATATATCGCCTCTTCTCGCCTCTAAGGTTACCAGCTCTTGCGACTGCTTCCACGAAGTTCTCCGGTGTTGCTTCCCATTCAAAACCTGAATGGAGAAAAGCCTGAAGATGAGCACCGAATAAGCCAGAACCGCGAGGCCGGCCCATAATGTCAAACTCCAGCGACGAATCATCACTCACTCTTTATTGGAGCCGGGCGGGTAAAAGCCAGCTCACTTTCAAGCTTAATGTCGGGATTGAATTCTCTTTCATATCTCAGTACGATAGGACCATTGGGTGCGTCAATCATGTCCAGTTCCTTCTCTGCAATGCTGCGAATGTATTCAGGAGAAGTGAATTCCGTGATCTCGGCCTCCAGGAAAGCATTCTGCTCTGCCAGGCGCTGTGTTTCTTGGTTCGCTTTCTCTGTTTCAATGAGCATTTTCCTAATATCATTGCGGAGAACAATGTGCAGTATTGCGAAGAGCGTCACCAACAAGGCCATCAACAAAAGATTACCATTGATTCTCGATCTCACAACCCGAATCGGCGGATATCCATAATCGTGACGTCTTTGATTTTTCATCTGATTACCTCACCCAATGGAAGTTCTTAAGCAGCTATTCTCGTTCATATCCTTTCGGCCACCCGCAATTTTGCGCTGCGGCTTCTTGGATTCCGCGCGATCTCGTCTTGCTCCGGTCGCACAGGCTTTCGAGTTAGTATTTTTAGCTTTCCGGACTGATTACAGGTACAAACCGGCAATTCCGGGGGACAGACGCACCGCCCTGCATTAGCCTTGAAGAATTGCTTTACCATTCTGTCCTCAAGCGAGTGATAAGAAATTACGGCCAGCCTGCCGGATGGCTTTAAATGATCCAAAGCCTCTGCCAGCGCCGTTTGTAGATGTTGCAATTCCGCATTTACCTCGATGCGAATCGCCTGAAAAATCCGCGCCAGAGATTTGTTCAAGTACCTGGGGTTGACCCTTTCTTCGACAATGGCGGCAAGCGCCTTCGTTGATTCAATTCTCGCTTTCTTACGGGCCTGCACGATCCTGCGGGCTATGACCCTCGCTTGGCGCTCCTCTCCATATTCGAACATGATGCGTGCAAGCTCCTCCTCTGAATATTCATTCACGACCCGGATGGCATCCAAAACCTGACCGTGCCCGAAACGCATGTCAAGGCGGCCCTCTTGCATAAAGCTAAAACCGCGGTAGGCCGCATCGATCTGATGAGAGGAGATCCCTAAATCCATCAGAATTCCATCAACTTTTTCTACGCCCTGCTCTCGCAAGAATTCGCCGAGATCGCTAAAGTTGTCGCACTTGAGCCGTAGCCTCGACCGAAAACCAGCCAGATGCGATCCGGCCTGGTCTATGGCTTCCTCATCCAGATCCATGCCGAGCAGAAGGCCCGTAGGAGTGAGGCGGCGCAGGATTGCTTCCGCATGTGCGCCGCCTCCCAGTGTACAGTCGAGATACGTCCCTTTTGGGTCGACGAATATCCAGAACAGAACCTCTTGCAAGAGGACCGGGATGTGATAATTCGAAGGTTTCTTTTGCAATTGCTTCGTCAACTGATAATACCCTCTGCCTCGAAATATCCCGTCAGAATAAACTGAAAACGCAACACCACGATCGATCACAGGTGCTGGTACCGTGACCGCGGATAGCTCGGAAAGTACTTTTTGTCCCACTGACAGCTGGGGATCATGGTTTTTGCAATGACTCGAATCAGCTTCCCAATGAAATGAACTTGCCATAGAATTTTGTGGATCGAAAATCCGTGATTGGGTAGATTGTGTAGAAACTAGGTTTTCTTCTGCTCGTATTCTTTGTATCTCTCTGGACGCCAGATTTCGAATCGAGTTATCACTCCAATAAGTTGGACTTCACGCTCAATCCCAACGCGCTCTTTCATCTCCGGCGGCAGGTACAATCGACCTTGTTTATCGACCTTTACCGGTTTCATCCTTTGATTAAGGAGGCGCACTTTATGAAGAACCTGGGGATTGTTATCCGGATCCTGTTCGGAAAGATTATCCATTCTTTTTTTCCAGGCTGACCAAGGAAAAGCCTGGATACACTCATCGTCCTCGATGGTGAGGTAAAGTCCCTCACGCTCGTTCTCATCGATGGCTTTATAGAAGTTTTTCGGAAGGCTGAGTCGGCCGGTTTCTTCGAGCAGGGCCTTATAGCTTCCGTAAAAGGTCACCAAGTTATTTTGCCCTTCTATTCCTTTGAAATCCTAATCATTCCCATAAACACTCAAAGTATATGATTTCTCCCTTTCTTTGTCAAGCGAAAATTGTATTTTTTTGATTTTTTTTGCACGGGCAGAATTATTATGCACTATTCCCTATTGCGGGTATCATAACCCTAGGAAAGGAGAAAGATAACTACTTGCTCAACTCCTTAAATTTTATAGCATTAGGTGATTTATTGGGACTAACAGGCTTGGCTCAACAATCCGGTTATGGTTTGATGGCTGCAATGGGAACAATTAGGAGTGAAATCGGAGGAAGCTGCCATTTTGGGGGCGTGATGATTGATTTATCGAGTTTGATCCCAACCTCAGAACTTGGTGTGCCTGACTCGGTCTATTGTTGACCAGGCATGATCATTTCCGACAAACCGAACAAATTGTAATCAGAATCCGATAAATTCTGCTCGCACCAGGCCAAAATAAACGGCTCTTTGGTGAACAGAAGAACCTGGTTTTCCCGGCTAAACTTCTTGAGAAAACTGAGCATGTTTGCCAATCTGGCCTGATCGAAATGGACGAAGGGGTCGTCCAAAATCAACGGAATGGGCTCGCCATTCTCGCTGACCAGGCGGGAGAGGCCAACTCGTAGGAGCAGATATAGCTGATCCTGCGTTCCCAGGCTCAATATGTCAGCAGATCCGAGGGTTCCGGTCTCCGGCAAGAGAAGATTGATCGAAAAGTCTGTGGGATTGATGTGGACCTGTTCGTATTTGCCGCTTGTTACGGATTTCATGCCCTTGCTTAAGGATTCATTCAGCTCGGGGACCACGCTGCGGTGGTACTGGTTGGCCACCTGCTGAAGAATGTCACTCGCAAGTTCCAGTGAGCTGCGAAACTCTTCCAGGCGCGATGCCTCCGCCTCAACCTGGGCCAATTCTTCCTCAACCTCGGCTTGAGGACGGTGTTGTTCGAGGATCGTCTCGATTTCCGTTTCGAGTGCACTTAGCTCGCGCTCATGTTCCTGGCGGCCGTTATTCAAGACCTCGAACTCTTCCTGGAGGCTGGGAAGCGTCCGCCTTGAAGATTTGTCGCCAATGTCAGGAAAACTTGCGAGCTTTTCCCTTCTGCCAAGAAGCTCTGAAAGCTCTTCCCGGATCTCATCCTCGGTTTTCGTCGCCAAAATGCCGTCAACTGCGGACTGAAATTTTTCATTCTCCCTCTTCAAAGAATTCAGACGTTTTTTTTCTTCATATCGTTTGTCAAATTCTTCTTCAGCTTCCGGGAGGTGTGTGCCATCCAGATCGGCCTGAGATAACAGTTCAGCCAAAGCGGAGTCATTGTCCGCGATTCGTCCGATCAAAGAATTCAGCTCCTTCTGTAACCGGTGTCTGGTTTGCAGCCGAATTTGCAGATCCATGTGAATCTCGTAAAAACGACTATAATCCCTCGTTATCTGTTCGAGGTCTTCGGGTTTGATCTCCCTGATTCCGATTAGCTGCAAGTATTTCAATAGTTGAAAATCCAGTCGCTCGCGTCCGGTGAGAGCACGATCTCGACTGGCGACAAGATCAAGGTATTTCTTGAATTGCATCTGGCGTGTTACCAACTCATTTAGCGACGAAACGTTGTATTTTTTGAAATGGCCGTGCAATTCTCGGGAGGCCGATTCAGACTTCTGGTGAATCTCGTTTAGCTCGCTTTCAAGTTCAGCCGATTGCTTGGCAATCTTCTTTCTTGCCCTGCGATAGAACTGATAGATGATCCCCCCCAGGCCAAGCAGCCCTGCAGCGATCGGAAATCCCGGCGAAAATTGCACAAAGTATGAAATCAAAAAAACTGCGAGGGATGCGGCCGGCGTTGAAATCAACATTGCATTTCGAATCCATCTCTTTGCCCAGGTTTGCATTTCAATCTTTTGAAATCCATATTCCAAACGTTCAATGTCTGCTTCAAGCTGACTTTGCTGCTGCACCAGTTCATTCATGGTACTGAGTTCTGCAGGTTGAAGGTTCTGCAATTCCTTGAGTGAATTCAGGTCCACACCCTGTCGCAACAGGTCGACCTCTTCCCCATCCAGGATGGACTGGGCCGCCTTCACTTCTTCATTCTTCTCCAACCACTGCCGGGAGAGGGCCTTGTAATCCGGATAGGGCATTGATTCCCGGATTTGCTCAAAGCGCTCCAGAGGTCTTATTTTCTCTTCGATTTTGGCGATTTGGTCGTCTAATTCTTCAATAGCCTGGTTCTTCTCGTTAAGCTGCTCTTCGTAACTTGCGCGGTTTTGCCGGCGCCGCATAATCGGCTCACGCAGTTCATCCTGGAATGCCTCAGCCTGGCCCATCTCCCGGATCGCCCTGTCTACGCGGTCCACCTCCCTCCGGTATTTGCCGAGTTCGCTTAATTGCTTTTCGGTGTTGTCGATACTCCTGGTAAGAATCATATATTTGAGTTCGATCTCCTTGAGATTTTCTAAGCCGACCAACTCTTCAAGTTTCCTCTTCTCGAGAATCTTGTCCTTCAGTTCTGCGCGTACCTGGAGTTGATGTTCATATTCCTCTTGAAGGCTCCTACGTTGCTGTCTGAGTTTGGGAAGTTCCTTCTTGGTTGCCCGGTCCGAACCGATATCCTGAATTCGCTTTTGCAGTCTCTTAACCGCATCTGCTGCGGACGTATCCTTCGGGCCGGAATCCAGAATACCCACGACACCATTCATCAAATGCTCATCCCCCGCAATGCTTCTGACCTCTGCCTGGCGCACAAAGGCGGTCGCTTCAAACAGGTCTCTCTCCATGCCGAGGTGTTGATCCTGAAAGTCAATCTTTCCATGTCGGGCGGCGGCAAACTGCGTCGTGATTTCCTCTCCCGTCAGGACGTCGAATAAGCTGGTCGACATATTTTCGCCGTCAAAATTGCGATCGACCTGAAAACTACGACTGTCCTGCAGCTCATACCAAAGTTGCCCGCCGTAAGCCGCGCCCTGCCAGGGTTTGAAGCGATCTCGCAGCAGGTTCTCCTGCTTGGTTGCACGGCTGGATTGATGGAATCCGAAAAGAAGGTATAAAATAGCTTGCTGGAGTGTGGATTTTCCGGCCTCGTTCGGCCCAAAAAATAAGTTGATTCTTGGATGAAACTCGAACGAAAGATCAATCAGCTTGCCGAATCCCTGGATGGTTGTTTTTTGCAGGTGCATTTAGTTTAGGTCAGGTTTTGTGGTTAGATCCTCGATGCCTTCGTTGGGCCCTTTTTTCTTATTGACCTTTTTTAGTTTCTGAATTCTGCTGTAAAATTCAAATAGATCACTGAATTCTCTAACAATCTTTTCAATCTTGGTCATTTTCTAATTACCTTATGTCAGCTTTGCGAAGCCGGAAAAATCTCATGTCTCTCAAACGCATTCAGCCCGTAAACCAACGCCTGGCGCAGCTTCACCCGCTCTTCTTCATCTGCATCTTTGAGCATTTCGTGAATCTTTCGCACATATTCTCCACGTACGGTTTTCTCTCTGGCTATCCGTTCAAAATCGTATGTGGGCCGTGTACGATCCAGTAATTGTCCGTGCACGCAAAATGAATTTATGTGCTCCTGAAGAATGGCCAGATCCAAGTCGGTCTCGGGCGGCAACTGGCCCTCAAGTTCGACCCTGAGAAATGTGGTGTCGCCGCCGTGTTCAGTCGCCTCCTGTCCTATCCGGTTCTTGATTTCCTCGCGAGTTCGCAGCCCGCTTACATCCACCCGCAGTTGTACGAAGCGATACCGGTTCGTCGGTATTGTTGCGATATCCAGTGTGTCTTCATCTATCGAGATCAGTGCGGCGGTATGCTCGCCGGTCTCTCTGAATCCCAACGGCTCCGGGCTGCCGGGATATACATACTTGACTCAGGCTTCTTCACCAGGCCGCGCGCCATGATAATGCCCCCAGAGTTCGAGATGGGCCCCGGTCGCCGCCATATCCTCCAGATCTATGGGAGCATGTGCCTTCTGGTCGGCTGGGATGTTGGACAGATCCGATCCATGGAACAGAAGAATGTGTTTTTCCTGCCCGGGAGCCCTGAATCTTTCAACCGGGTTTCTTTTGTCGGCTAATGATAAGTGTGCCATTCCCCACAGCTTTACCCCCGGAGCCAGATCCGCTGGTGAAAATTCGGATGTCTGAAACAAAGTTACGTTTTGAGGCCATGTCAGATATTGATAAAGAGATTCAGGCATCCAGGGATCATGATTGCCGGGAGCGACGAAAACCCGTACGGGCGCTGCCCGTTGGAACTGACCGCGCAAGAATTCTCCCGTGTCGCGAGTAAAACGTTCCTGCTCATACAGGTCGCCGGCAATGGTGATGGCATCCACTTTCCTTTCGAGTGCCAAATCAACGATCCGCAC